>JAEWWD010000063.1 GCA_023396535.1 Bacillota bacterium | reverse complement strand
TTCCTGTTGCAGCACCGTATTCTCCGCCCGCTTCGCGCAGCTCATCCGCTTCCTTGCCGAACCATTCGGCTACGAAGGGACCTTCGCCCACGCAGGTGGAGTAGGCCTTGACGACGCCCACCACCTCATCCACCCGCACGCCGGGTATGCCCGCCCCCAGCGGCGCGTAAGCGGCAAGGGAAGAGGAAGAGGACGTAAACGGGTATATGCCCAGTTCTATATCGCGCAACGCGCCAAGCTGCGCCTCGAAGAGTATGCGTTTTCCCGCTTTGTGCGCCTGGTGCAGGTACAGTCCCGTATCCTCGATATACGGTTTCAGAACGTCGCCAAAACGCTTCAGCCACGTCATGACGTCATCAAACGCGTATGGCTTCGCGCCGTACACGCCGGTCAGCGTGAGGTTTTTCCAATCCAAAAGCAGCCGCAGGTGCTTTTCAAGAATATCCGGCAACAGCAGGTCGCCCATCTGTATGCCCTTCTTCTGATACTTGTCGCTGTATACGGGCGCGATGCCGCGCTTTGTGGAGCCATATTTTGCATCCTTCAGGCGCGCTTCCTCCAACCCGTCCTGCTCCTTATGGAACGGGAAGACTATGGAGCAGCGGTTGCTGATTTTCAAACGCGAAGGATTTACGTCGATACCCGCCGCGCGCAGCTTTTCAATTTCGCCGCAAAGATGTTCGATGTCTACAACGGTGCCGTTTCCGAGTATATTGACTACCTCCGGCCTGAAAATGCCGGAAGGCATCAGATTAAGCGCGAACTTTCCATATTCGTTGATGACGGTATGGCCGGCGTTGCTGCCGCCCTGGTAGCGCACTACGACATCGTATTGGTTGGCCAGGAGATCTACCATACGGCCCTTGCCTTCGTCACCCCAGTTCACGCCGACGATTGCGCAGGTTGACATATCCGTTCCTCCTCATTGAGCGGTTTTCATGGGGAAGCGATTTTATCCCTTACCATGTTAAGCCAACGGCCATATTACGTCAATAATAATTCTCAAAATGGCTCTATTTGTTCGGTATGGATCCAGAACACACGCTTATATCTATAGTGAATGTTCGATGTATGGTGACAATTTTCCTGTAACAGCAAATAACGCGCCCGTTGGTCGCGTTACTTACTCCGCAGTTGTAAAAATATGGCTAAATGTGCAGGCGTACAAGCACTTTATTCGCTGAACTGTTGAAAACAAGATCATCCGCCAGGGAGTTGACAATGCATAGGCCTCTGCCCCGTTCCTCCTCAACGCTGGGGAACATACATTCCTGCGGGCAGAAGCCCTTCCCTGAATCCAGAACCAGAATATGCAGGCACAGATCCCTGCGACAAACAGCTGCAAATAATTCTACCGGGGATTTTCCGTGCTCCAGAGCGTTTGAACATAACTCATGCAGAATGATTTTGAGATCGTACCACGTTTCTTCCTGCATGGGAAGCTGCGTTTGCGCTGTTTGAAGCATACGCCGTATAATCGCACGCATTCCTTCAGGGGTAGAAAACGTATCACGAAAGCTCCAATCTGGCATGCAATCACTCACTCCGGGCACTGAATTCATTAGCTGCGCCCCAAGCATATAATTCACCAGTTTTGCCGGCTTTCAAACATGGTATAACAAATTATTGTCCGACCATACGCTCGCGCAGTTTTGTAAGCACGCGCCGTTCCAGCCTGGACACATACATTTGCGATACGCCCATCGTTTCGGCGATAGAACGCTGGCTTTTTCGGTGTACATAACGATCGATGAGCACCTTGCGTTCCTCCTCCGTAAGCTGGCTGAGGCTGCGATGCAGAAAATCCGCGTTTTCTATACTCGCATATTCTTCGGATTCCGCACCTATCAGCTCGGCAAGGCTCCGCTCGCCGTCCTGCCCCTGCACGGCTTCATCCAGCGAAAGAAGCTGCGCACTCACCTTTGCTTCCATTAGCTCATAAATTGTTTCAAGCGGTACGCCCATTTCCGCCGCCAGCTCCTCCGGGCGTGGAGGCTTGCCCATGCGGGTTGTAAGCGTTTCCTGCACCTCGTACAGTTTTTTCAGCATTTCCGCAGCACGCCTGGGCAGCCGTATGGAACGGCTGCGGTCACGAAAATAATTCTTGATTTCCCCTATGACGGACGGCGTTGCAAAGCTTCCAAACTTCACGTTTCGCGTGCAATCAAATCGCTCCAGCGCGCGAATAAGCGCGAGAGAGGCCACCTGGTAGAGATCGTCATAATCTACGCCGCGGCCTACAAATTTTTTGGCGGCAATTTCCGCGATAAACAAGTAGTGGCCCAGCAGTTCATTGCGCAGGCCTATATCCCGTGTTTCACAGTATTCCTGCAACAGCGTATCCCGCTCGATTGCTTCCATTGTGTCTCCCCCCTCTCCCGCATAAATGACGCCCCCGTGTCAGGATTGCAGCGATTTAAACAGCCGGTATTCGCTTTCCCCGTCATGCTCTTGAAATTCAACCTTGTCCGACAATGCCTCAAGCAAAAAGGAGCCAAACTCCCGTTCCGGCGATTGCTTGCAGGCCGCCTGTTCGCGGCTTGCCCGGACTATGGCGTGGAAGCCGTCCTGTATCCAGAGCTCCAGCCTGAGCGTATCCTCTTTGCAGGGCATCAGCAACAGGCACGCTTCGGACAGCGCCGTCTTCACATCCTCAATTTCTTCCATGTTGAAGCCTGCCTGGCCGGCGATAGACCCCGCTACGAGGCGCACCGCCGTAAGATATTCAGCCTTTGCCGGCAAAGAAAGCTCAATCACCTCGCGGCTCATTGTTCCACCTCTATCCCCATTGTACCCTCGAGCCCGGTGATAACGAACAGCTTATATATCCGCGGTTTCATGCGCTCAAGCTTAATGGTTCCATTCTTCTCTTCCGCTATTTTTCTAAGCTTCACCAGCGCGCCCAACCCCATACTGTCTACGAAATCCAGTTGTTTGCAATCCAGCACAACATCGCCGGGATTCTGCTCCAACGCGTCCTTCATAACGGACAAAAGCTTGGGCGCCTGTACTGCGTCAAGATCGCCGGCCAAACTGCCCCGCCATTGATGGTTGTCCAGATTGTATTGTAATTGTTTGAGCATGAATACCCCTCCTGTGTACAGCAATTTTCAACCAGCTTTGAAACCGCACTTTGCGCAGTGGGTCTGCCCCTCCTGCAAAGGCTCTGCGCAATTGAGGCATACTTCCTGTTTTCCCTCGTTCAACCCGGGAAGCTGTGCGCCGCATTTGCTGCAGAATCCGTCGTCCAACCCTGTCACCGCCCCGCATCCAGGGCAATACATTAACCCCTTCTGCGCGAGCAGCTTTTCATTACGAAGCAACACTTCCTGCTCCTTGCGCAGAATTTGCTTTAATATTTCAGCGAACGGGCCATCCGGGTTATCCTTGTTTTCCTCATAATAAGCCCTGCCCAGTTCAAACTGAAGATCCTCTATATCCGCCTGCAGCCTGTTGATTTCCGCGTTCAAGCGCGCCGCTTCCACAAGCTCGCCGGATTTTTTGGATGCGTTATCCGCTATGCTGCCAAGCTTTTTTCCCAACCCGGAAAACCGCCCCATATGCGCGCCTCCTGTTCATTCATTTCATTATAGCATCACAGGTTTGCCATCGCAATCGATGGTTATGGGCTCACACAAAACGTATGATATAATCCCGCAGGTTCTGATAAGCGATTTTTCTGACTTCCTCCTCGGAAAAACCGGCGGTAAACAACGCCTCGATCAAGAGGGGGAAATCGCCGCTGTTTTGAATATCCTCAGGATACTGGTTCATACCGTCAAAATCAGAGCCGATCGCGCAGCAGGAAACACCGCCTACCTCGGCAATATGGGAGATGTGACGCGCAATATCCTCCACATGCGCGACCGTACCTTCACAAAGCTGCTTGTAATAAAAATTGACGCCTATCACGCCGCCGCGTCTGGAGATTTCACGGATATGCGCATCCTTCAGGGAGCGCGGAGAATACAGTACCTCCCGCGCGTTGGAATGGGAAGCAAAAACGGGGACGCTCGTGCGCGCGAGCACGTCGTCTATTCCCTCGTCGCTCAAATGCGCAATATCCATAGCAACGCCTATGCGCTGCATTTCGTCGACCACTTCCCGGCCGAGCGGCGTAAGCCCTTTCCCGCCCCTGCGCATCGCCGCGCCCGCCAGTTCGTTGTTGTGGTTCCACGTCAGCGTCATAGCCGCAACGCCCAGCCGCTTGAGCATGCGCAGAACCGCGAGGCTGCCTTCCACGGCTTCCCCGCCTTCTACCGTAAGCACTGTCGCAATGCGGCCGTCCTCCGGCGTAAATGCCGCCGTAAGAGGCATGAAGACATCGGGGAATTTGTCAAGCACGCGGTAATACGCATCTATCATGCCCAGGCACTGCTGCAGATAGGGCGTATGCAGCGCATGGTCCACCCATACGGCGAAAAATTGCAGCGCAACGCCGCCCTTGCGAAGATACGGTATGTAAATCGTCTGTTTTTCGCTGAGCGTATCGATTTCAAACCCGTCCTGCCACATGTTATACAGAAAATCGCAGTGCGCGTCCGCCACGGGTATCAGCATCGTAATTCCTCCCTGAAGCAGCGCCGGGTTTTACGCGCGGTATGCGCGAAGGCTGCAAAATAAGGATATGCGCGAAGGCATATCCTTATGGTTGATTGCGTGAAAATCAGTATGAGTCAGAGTATAAAAACTATTTTGCATAATCCACGGTACGCGTTTCGCGTATGACGTTCACCTTGATCTGGCCGGGATATTCCAGTTCCGCCTCAATGCGCTTTGCGATATCCTTTGCCATGACGATGGTATCGGCGTCGTTTACGCACTCCGGCTTTACGATAATGCGTACCTCGCGGCCCGCCTGTATCGCGAAGGAGCTGTCCACGCCTTCAAAGGAGTTCGCAATTTCCTCAAGCTTCTGCAAACGCTTGATGTAGCTTTCCAAAGTCTCGCGGCGCGCGCCGGGACGGGCCGCGGAAATCGCGTCCGCCGCCTGTACAAGTATCGCCTCCACCGTCTGCGGCTCGACATCGTTATGGTGCGCCATAATCGCATGCACGATGGCGTTGCTTTCGCGGTATTTCTTCGCGACGTCCGCGCCAATCTGCACATGCGGGCCTTCCACCTCGTGGTCGATGGCCTTGCCGATATCGTGAAGCAAGCCGCTGCGCTTAGCCAGGGCTACGTTTGCCCCAAGCTCCGCGGCCATGATGCCGGCAAGATGCGCGACCTCTATGGAGTGCTTGAGCACGTTCTGACCATAGCTGGTACGGTATTTCAGCCTGCCCAAAAGGCGAATGAGCTCGTGATGCAGGCCGTGAACGTCCACATCCAGCACCGCCTGTTCGCCTGCCTCGCGAATCTGGTTGTCCACCTCGCGGCGGGCCTTTTCCACCATTTCCTCGATGCGCGCGGGATGAATGCGGCCGTCGAGTATGAGCTTTTCAAGCGCGATGCGTGCGACTTCCCTGCGGACCGGATCAAAACCGGAGAGAATAACGGCTTCGGGCGTATCGTCGATGATGAGGTCAACGCCCGTCGCGGTTTCAAGGGCGCGGATATTACGGCCCTCGCGGCCGATGATGCGGCCCTTCATTTCATCATTGGGCAGCGGAACTACGGACACAGTCGTTTCCGCCACATGGTCGGCCGCGCAGCGCTGGATTGCAAGGGATACGATATAACGCGCGCGCTTGTCCGCTTCTTCCTTCGTCTTCGCTTCGATATCGCGCAGCAACAGGGCGGCTTCGTGCCGGGCTTCTCGCTCCACGTTGCTCAGCAGCATTTCCTTTGCGGCTTCCATAGATAAGCCGGAAATCGTTTCAAGCTCTTTCAGCTGACGGGAGCGCAACTCGCAGACCTCGTTCTCCATGGTCTCGATATCCGTTTCGCGCTTGTTGAGCTGACGCTCGCGCTGTTCCAATCCATCCTGCTTTTTATCGAGCGTTTCATCCTTCTGGGCGATCCTTCTCTCAGACCGCTGCAGCTCGTTGCGCCGTTCGCGCAGTTCCCGTTCGCTCTCACTTCTGATTTTGAAAACTTCTTCTTTGGCTTCCAGAACCTTTTCTTTGCGGATCTCCTCGGCGCGTTTCTGCGCATCTTCCAACATGCGGCTGACGGCTTCCTCGGCCTTTGCCGTCTTGCTTTCCGCAATATTTCTCCTGTAATAATAGCCACCCGCCGCACCGACGCCCAACGCCGCTACGGAGCTGGCTATTGTAAGCAACACATCATTCACTTAGGTAACCTCCAATATATATATAAATGTAACCGAGCGCCTTAAGCTCGGTTTGCATACCGGCGAATCCATAAATATCCATTTATGAATGCACAGCAAGTCTGCATGATTACTCAAATTTGATTGTAAATTGTTTGTGTGCAAATGTCAAGCAACCTGATTTCCAGAAAAATCTAGCGGGAATACGCACATTCCCGCTAAAAAAGACGAACGTTTTCTAAAACAGGCTGATTTGATTCGTTTTGGGCAATGCGTCGAAGCAGCCTGCTTCCGTCAGCGCCGATACGACTGCACTGTTTGCATTGGTGCGGGATTGAAAATCCTCCACGGATACAAACCGTTCGCCTTTCGTGTTCTGCGCGATGGCCAGCGCCGCCGTACGCCCCACGCCGCCCACCGCGGAGAGGGGGGCGCGTATGCCGCCTTCTTCCACCAGGAAGCGGGTAGCGTCGGATTTATATACGTCCACCGGCAACAGCGGTATGCCGCGCAGATTCATTTCGTATACGACCTCCAATATGGTTAAAAGATCGCTTTCCAGATTGCTCGCGTCCCTGCCCTTGGCCTCAATGGCGCGGATATTCTCGAGCACGCGCTGCGCGCCGCCCACCGCGTAACGCACATCAAACGCATCCGCGCGTACGGTGTAATATACTGCGTAGAACGCCTCGGGATAATGCATTTTGTAATACGCCACACGGAAAGCCATCATGACGTACGCCACCGCGTGCCCGCGCGGGAACATGTATTTGATTTTTTCGCAGGATTCTATAAACCATGCCGGCACGTCGTGCGCGAGCATTTCGGCCTTCATATCATCCGTGAGACCTTTGCCTTTTCGCACGCTCTCCATTGTTTTAAAGGATACCGAGGGATTGCAGCCCTGAGCGATGAGGTAGTTCATGATATCGTCGCGCGTGCAGATGACCTGTGAAAGCGTCGCCACGCCGTCGAGCACCAGCTTTTGGGCATTGTTGAGCCACACATCGGTACCGTGGGAGAGGCCTGCTATACGTACAAGCTCTTCCATAGTGGTCGGACGCGTATCCATCAGCATTTGCCGGACAAATGTGGTGCCGAACTCAGGAATGCCAAGGCTGCCCACCTCGCAGCCGCCTAGTGCAGTAAGGTCGATACCTAGCTTCTCCGCGCCGGAAAACAGGCTAAGCGTATCCTGATCGTCCAGCGATATATAGCGCGGATTTACGCCCGTGATATCCTGCAGCATTTTCAGGGCCGTCGGGTCGTCATGCCCGAGAATGTCCAGCTTGACCAGCCGGTCGTCCAGTGCGTGGAAATCGAAATGGGTAGTGATGGTATCCTTCTGCTTCTGGTCGGCCGGATACTGCACAGGCGTGAATTCCAATATATCGTTTTCAATGGGCACGACGACGATGCCGCCCGGATGCTGCCCCGTGGTACGTTTGACGCCCGCGCAGCCGGCGCACAGACGGTCGATCTCGTACCGGGAAACGGTATGCTGCGTATGCTCCAGGAACTTCATGACATACGCGTACGCCGTCTTTTCCTTTATGCCGCTGATGGTGCCCGCGCGGAACGCATGCCCTTCGCCGAACATCTCTTCCACATACTTATGCGCTACAGGCTGGTATTCGCCGGAGAAGTTCAAATCGATATCCGGCGTCTTATCGCCATGGAACCCAAGGAATACCTCAAACGGTATCTCATACCCCGCTTTTTCGTACTTTGTACCGCAAACAGGGCAGTTCGCATCGGGCATGTCCACGCCGCAGGCGTATTTCGTTTTGTCCACGTCGAAATCGCTGTGACGGCAGTTGGGACAGAGATAATGCGGCTGCAGCGGGTTTACCTCCGTAATGCCCGCCATAGTCGCCACGAAGGAAGAGCCGACAGACCCGCGCGAGCCTACCAGATATCCATCGTCCAGCGATTTTTTGACCAGGCGCTGCGCCATAAGGTATAGGGATGCAAACCCGTTGTTGATGATGGAATTGAGCTCCTTATCCAGCCGCTTCTGCACGACCTCCGGCAATGGGTCGCCGTACAGCTCCAGCGCGCGGTTGACGGCCATATTCCGCAGTAAGTTCTCCGCATCCTCTATTTTGGGCGCGAATGTGCCGTCCGGATAAGGCTTCAACTGCCCGCAACGATCCGCAATCGCATTGGGCGCGTTGACGACAACCTCCATGGCCGTCTCCTCGCCGAGATAAGCGAATTCCTCCAGCATCTCGTCGGTGGTCTTGAAATACAGCGGCGCCTGAATTTCCGCGTCCTGAAAGCCCATTTCAAACATAAGTATGGCGCGGAACACAGAATCGTCCGGGTGCAGGAAATGCACGTCTCCCGTCGCCACCACGGGTTTGTGCAGCTCTTTGCCCAAATCTACTATCCGCCGGTTTAGCTCGCGCAACGCTTCCTCATCCGGCACGATGTTCTTGCGCAGCATGAACGCGTTGTTGGCCAGCGGCTGGATTTCGAAATAATCGTACCACTGCGCGATTTGGAGCACTTCGTCTTCGCCCTTGTTATGC
>JAEWWD010000102.1 GCA_023396535.1 Bacillota bacterium | reverse complement strand
GTACATATCCTCAAACGCGAATGTGCCCTCGCCAGGTATACTGTTCTGCTGCTCCCTGCCGTCATTATCGTTGATATGAATCTGATATAGGCTGTCACCCGCCGTGTCCAGCGCGCGGGCAAAGCCTTCGCCGGACAAGTTGAGATGCCCCGTATCCAGCACTATGCCAAGCAGCGCGGGCGCCGCCAGCGACCGAATGAGTTCCGTCGCCTGTTTGACATAGCACATATAGCCGCTTAAACGAGGATTGAGCACCTCTACCCCCAGCCGCACGCCGCGCGGCTGCGCGTATTCGAGTACATGCTCCATGCTGAGAAGAAACAAACGGCGCGCCTCCGCTTCCGTCTGCCCATGCAGCAGAGGCGAGGGCACAATCAGCACATGATTCGCGCCCATGGTACACGCGTTGTCAATGCAGTCCCGCATATAGGAGATGCTGTCTTCCCGGACCGTGGATAGGGGGTTGGACAACGAATGCGGATAACGGTAAAACGCGGGCATAAGCGACACGACTCGCACTTTGTTTGCATTCAGCTTTGCTTTGATGCGTGCGAGAGTCTCTTCCGGATAATCCCTGCGGTACAGGTGCGGCCGTCCGCACCAAATGTCCAGTCCGTCCAGCCCCAGGCCTACGCATTCCTCGACGGCATCCTCCAGTAGATAGTTCACATATACCGATGTTGCGGTAGATAACTTCATATTTTCCCTCCTCCGGCTAGACAGGCCGTGTATGCAGACGGTACTCCTCCGGCAGCAAGCCGCGCAGCAGGCATTCACGCCTTAGTCGCATGGGATCCAATATCAGCGCCGCGGGAAAGCCGTGACGAATGGCTTTTACCGTTCGTTTGGAATCCGCGTCAAAAAGCAGGCATTCCTCCGCAGGCAGCCCCGCCTCGCCGGGCAGGAAATAGAATACGTCGGGTACCAGTCTTATCAGCCTGCTTTTCTCCAGATAAACGATATTCTCCGCGGCGAAGCACCGCGACAGGTTTTTATAACCGGGCAGGCGCATCAGCCATTCCCCGGGAATATCCGAAATCAAATGCAGACGCAGCTCACTCTTTAACGCCAGAAGCGTATCAATCATGGCCGGACGTTCATTAAGGCGCTTGGAAAACTCCTGTACGTCCGGCACTCTGACGCCCATCTCCCGCACGGCGGCAAACAGATCGTCGCCGGACAGCCGCCCCAGCGTAAGGCTTTCCCATAGCGCGCGATATTCCGGAGTATAAAGAAGCCGAACGCGAGCGGATTCATCCGTATCAAGCAGCGCATCCGACGGTTCGCGCCAGAGCACGCCGCTTCCCCATATAAACAATACCTTTGTATGACTCATGCGGTTTCCCCCATCGCCTGCAACAGAATATACCTGGGTTCCGTATCAACCTGGTCGTCTATGACCAGTATCTCTTGATAAGTACCCAATGCGAGCTTGCCGGCAACAACCGGAACGCCAACCTCCGTTTGCATGAGCGCGGCGCGCAAATGCGCGTGTCCGTTATAGTCCACAGCGCGAATATGGTGTTTATACGGGTGTGCAAACGGCGTGATGCGTTCGAACATCTCTTCAATATCGGCCACGATACCCGTCTCATGCTCTCCTATAATGACAGCGCCGGTGGTATGCTGAAAGAACACGAATACATGCCCGTTATGTATGCCGCTATCCTGTACAAATTCGCGCACAGTGTCGGTAATATTCATGACATTGAAGCGCCCGTCCGACAGTAGCTCAATCTGCTTTGTCGCCACCATGGTCACACCGACCTCCCACGCGCCGGAATATCCCATACGGCCTCTACGATATCCCCGCGCATGGCGTAAATATGATTGTAGAGATTCACCGTCTCATTGGCGTCTTTTACCCATATCTCAACCTTGTCGCCTACGCTGAGGCAGGGATCATCCTTTAACCGCAGCCTGCTGTGTTCCTGCGGCATGGAAAACAGCTCGCCCTCAGGCTGCTTCATGCGCGGGAACCCATAGGAAAGGGAAAATGATTTCCTTCCCACGTCCAATATGGCGATCCGCCCGCCATCCGGCTGTTCCGTCATGCTGATAACAGTACCGAGCACAGTCAGTACGCACTCAAAATCCGTTCTCCCATTATCGTAATAGGTGGTGTCGTTGAATATATACGTTCCCGCCTGCAGTTCCGTAATACCCTCCACCTCGGCAGCGTAGGTATAGGTCGCGGTGCCGCCGCCGCTGACGATTTCCACGGGTATTCCGCTGTTTTTCAAATAATCCCTTACTTCAACAAGCAGCCGGTACGATTGCAGTGAACGTTCCCGCTGCTCCGTTTTATCCGCGACGAACGCGAGATGGCCGTCGTAGCCCATAATACCGCGCAGGCGCAGGCCCGGCAGCTTAAGAATCTCCCTCGCAAGGCGCTCGGTCGGTTCAAACGGCTCAGTGCCACAGCGATTGTTGCCAATATTGACCTCCACAAGTATGCCGACCTCTACGCCGCGCGCGGAAGCCATTTGGGAGATTGCAAGCGCATTGTCCAGACAGTCCGCGCCCACTATTACATCCGTGTAGGCCGCCAGGTTAACCAGACGCCTGATTTTACGCTCTCCTACAACCTGATTGGCGATGAGGATATCGCGTATCCCCGCCGATGCGAGCGTTTCCGCTTCAGACAGCTTCGCTACCGTAAGGCCTATGACCCCCGCACGAAGTTGCATCCAGGCAAATGCCGGAGTAGCCTTATATATCTTAGCGTGCGGGCGCAGAGCGATATCCCGGGAACGGCAAAAATCGGCCATAGTCTGAATATTTCTTTCTACAGCGTCCAGATCCACCAGCAGAGCCGGCGTCTCCAGATCCCATTTGCTCAGCCCTATCTCGTATTCATGCCCCATAACCATCCTCCAGTTGCAATCAATATTCCGCCAGTATTTTCCCTTCGACGACCTGTGCCTGTATCTCCATGACGAGCGAAGCGTCCAGCAGCTTTTGTAGCACAGCTCGAACCGCCGCATCCCCCTTTTTCCCAACCAATGCGGAAGAAAGCGCTTTTTCCCCAACTTCTTTCATTGTGCCTTCCGAAAGAGGACGAAATGCGATCTCCGGATCATTCAAATCCTCCATATGATCCATATTCCAGACTACGGCGTCTATATCGCCGTTCTTGAGCATCTGTGTGATGTGAACGTATGAGACACTGCGCAGTTCGGCGTCCTGTCCGGAAAATTCCACGGTAGTCAGCCGCGTATGATCAGATGACTGCAGGTCAACGCCAACGCGCAACGGCCTGCCTGGTACAGGATGCTTGCGGTAGAACACGCAGTAGCCGGAAAGCCAAGTCGTAGGCGGCAGTACGTGCATGATCTCATTCTCTTCGTTTTCGTTTCCCTCGGCGGAAAGACCCGACATCAGTACCGCGTGGCAGCGATTGTCGTGCAGCGCTTTAAGCCTGGTTCTCGAACCGCGAATGAATATGAGGTACGTTTCAATACCGGAGCTCTCCAGTATCCGTTTCACGCTGGTCGCAAGCCCCTCGAAACGGATATGCATTGGCAAGCTCATCGCGATGACCATGGGGCTTCTCCCGCTGATGCCGAACAGCTTGCTGATGGAGCAGTCCAGCAGATAGGAGCCCATATGTCCGCGTTTCTCAATGCTGACGGCGCCCATATCCTGCAGGGAATTGAGCGCGATGGAAATCGCGCCCACGCTCATATGCAATGACTCGGACAGTTCCCGCACGCTCAGTATGCGTTGGCCCTTCTCCGCACCTAGGAAATACGCGGCAAGCTCCGCTTGTACGTCCCGGCCGTTCGCTTTCGCAGAAGTTCCGTGCCCGACTCTATCCATTTCGTTTCCCTCCATCCGAAGTGTAAAAATCCCGGAGCGCAGCCAACACCATGCCGCCATATTGCGCGAAGCGCTCCTCATGCAGTGCCCGCCGTGTAACATCAGGCTCAAATACCATAGCGGCGCCGGAGGATACCCTCGCCGTTTCTTCGACAGACGAGAACACGCCTGCTCCAATACCCGCAAGCAAAGCCGCTCCAAAGGCACCCGGTTCTTTTTCACCGGCAACCTCTACCGGCAGGCCGATCATATCCGCTTTGAGCTGCGTCCACCAGCGCGATCGCGTGCCGCCGCCCGTTGCGCGGAGTTTTTCTATAGTTACTCCCTCAGATCTAAGCTGGGTGATGGTAGACACATGGTCGTAAGCGATGCTTTCCATGAAAGCCTGCAGAATATCCACGGGCTTCGTCGCCAATGTAAGACCCAAAAGCGCGCCGCGCAATTTTCGTCCATCCGGATAATGCAGCATGGCGCCCGACAGATAGGGTAAAGCGACAATATCGCTCGGTGTCAGCCGCCCCGCAAGCAGCGTTTCCATTTCACCGATAGGCAAATGAGCGGTTTCCCTTGCCCAGTTCAGTACAGCGTTGCCCGTGGGGCAGATTGCGTAGATGGAACGCCGCATTTCCCCAAAGTGCGGCGTAAACGAGAAGCCATGCCGCAACAGAGAAGGCGACGGATACCCCAATGTCGGGATCAGCATGTTTTCATACGAGCCGCTGATCAAGCAGGCCATTCCCAGCTTGTTTACGCCCGCACCCAACGCCGCGCAGTTCAGGTCGTGACCGCCCGTAACAATGAGCAGATCCTCCGGCAGCCCCAAATCCCTCGCCACGCTCCTCAAAATGGGACAGATAGGCGTCCCCCCCGGAAACACTTCCGGCAGAAAACCGGCGGGTATGTTCTGCTGGGCGAGCCGTTCTTCCGACCAGGAATTTGTCTGCATATCATAAATGAGCCACCGCGCCGTCAGGCTAGGTTCGCTCACATTGCGTCCACACAATCGCAGTGTCAGAAAACCATGCCAATCCGGATATTGGCTGGCCTGTTCGATGATAGCGGGATGGTGCGTGCGCCACCATCTAAGCCGAAACACGGGATCCATCCGTTCGCGCATGTGCCCGCAGGATAATTCCCATTCCTCAGGCTGCTCAATACCGGGCGGTACAACCTCAAATTCTGCCCCACGCACGTCCCCGCCCATAATATTGTTGTAGAGCGGCCTGCCCTTCTCGTCCGCGGGAAAATTTTCGCGCCCTGACGCGCTGACCGCAAGCGCTCGCGGAGGGTCGCGCCGCAGGCAATCCATATGGGCCAGCTCAAACAACACATTTGAGGCGGCACGCCAAACCTGCTCGGGATCTTGCTCCCACAAACCGGGAGCGGGATGGATAGGGCTGATTTCCCGTTTCGCCGCACCAAGAAACTTACCATTCTCGTCATACGCGGCCGCCTTGACGGAGCTTGAACCCATATCGATACCTATCAGGCTCATAAGATCACTCCCCGATGAGGTTGATTAACCAAGTATTATTCGGCCGCAACGATGAAGCCGCCATCCACCAACAACTCCGCGCTGGTCACATAACTCGCGTCGTCACTGAGCAGAAACGCCACCGGTCCCGCAATTTCAGCGGGATCGCCAATCCTGCCCAAGGGTATCCTTCCCTCATAATACGAACGCATAGGGCTATCAGCATCGAGCAGATTTGCGCTCATATCCGTCAGTATCGCGCCCGGCAGCACGGTATTGATGCGAATCCCGTGCGGCGCAAGCACCTGTGAAAGCGCCTTCGTCAACATGGAAATACCCGCTTTTGTAGCGCAGTACACCGTTTGTTCCTTGGCCGATACATAGGCGGAAATGGAGGATATCGTTACGATCGCTCCGCCGTGCCCTTCTGCAATCATGCGCTTGGCCGCCGTCTGGCAGACTACCCATGTGCCGCGCAGATTGGTTTCCTGCAGTCTGTCGTAATCCTCAATCGTCATTTCATCCCATTGCATTATGGGATTGATGGCTGCGTTGCTGACCACGTAATCCAGCCGGCCGCCACATTCCGCCGTCTGCTCGACCATACGCGCGACCGCCTCCGGTTCGCGCATATCCGCCGCCACCTGAAATGCGCGGCCGCCCGCTTCACGAATAAGCTCCATCGTATGGGCCGGGTCGCTCGTAGGGCGGTGATGCACAGCGACAAGCGCGCCCTCCTGCGCAAGCCTTAGCGCGCAGGCCTGGCCAATTCCCCTGTTCGCGCCCGTTACCAGCGCAACTTTACCTTCAAAACGTTTCATGTATGTCCCCAATCTCATCATTATTGGGATATACGGGACATCGCCCCCGGCAATGTCTGCCCGCCATCTACCGGTATAACGGCGCCCGTAACGAATGCGGATTGCTCCGAACACAGCCAGACGATCCACGCGGCCAATTCCGCCGCCCTGCCCATTCGTTTAAGAGGCAACTCATTCGTCATACGCGTATAAGCTTCCTCCACATGATCGCCCGCCCAGGTTTTATGGATGGGCGTATCGACCGGCCCAGGCGCGATGCAGTTGACGCGAACATCGGGCGCAAGCTCCGCCGCCAGCGATTTGGTCAAATACGCTATCGCGGATTTCGACGTGCCATACATGCTTTGGCCCGGGATGGCCAAAAACCCGGAAGAAGATGCAATGTTAACGATTGATGCAAACCCGGAGCGGCGCAGAAAAGCCAGCGCCTCCTGAACCAAAAAATATGGCGCACGTACATTGACCGTCATATGCATATCGAACAATTCTTTGGTTGCTGTTTCTATGGGTTTATGATCAATAAAGGCGGCATTGTTTACAATATAATCGATGCGTCCCCATTCGGCAACGGTTCGCTCCACTATTCTCTTTGGAGCCTGCGCATCCGAGAGATCCTCCGGGATCACCAACGCACATCCGCCCAATTCAGCGACACTCCGTGCGACTTCCGAGAGCTGCTGTTCGCGTCTGCCTACGAGCGCCACCGCCGTACCCTGCGCCGCGAAGCGCAACGCAGTTGCCTCGCCTATACCGCTTCCTCCGCCTGTTATAATAGCCACGCTGTTTGAGAACATATGGCCACCCCCTTCCTCCTAGAATATTGCGATGGGATTAATGGGCGAACCCGTCCCCCCCGGCAAACGCAACGGCGCAAGCACCACCAGGAATGTGAAACGTCCTTCTTCGGCACATATCGCCGCGAGCTCCTCAAACTGCAGGCTGTCCAGACAGATCATACCCATGGCGGCAATTTGCAGCGGGTGGATAGGATATTGAATGCCCTCTACATACGATGGCACCACTTCCCCGTCCCCGTCGGGCAGAAACGCGGACACCTCGCGTTCGTGCAGGAACGCCATACTGTATGGGTCCAACCCGGCACGGCCCTGTCCCGTATAGCCCGGATCCCACGCGCCAAGTTCCAGCCGTCTTCTGTGGTGACCCGTTCTAAACACGAGCATATCCCCCGAGCCTATACGCACGCCTTCGCTGCGCTCAATTTCCTCAATCTCAGCCCGCGTAACCACTTCTCCTGGTTCCAGCCATTTCACGCCGCGGTGACGAGGTACGTCTATCAGAACGCCGCGGCCGACTATGCCATGGGCGTATTCTGTGATATCCATTGTTTTCGCGCCGGTCACATCCACAAGCGACGCCGGCCTTCCATTATACAGACGCCCCTTGTAAGCGATGTGGCACAGCGCGTCGATATGCGTGTGGCAGTCGCCATGGAACTGCATGCCCAGAAAGTCCGTCGCGAAGCGCAGTTCGCCGGATCCAATATCGATATCGTGCAAGTTGGCCATATAATGAATGGCCGGGTTAGGGTTATCCGGTCCCGCCTGATTATTAATTGGGATTGAGAGCGAAACGCTGCGACCGGAACGCACCTCGGCGGCCGCCTGCCGCATCGTATCCGGCGTGATGTAATTCAGCGTCCCCTTGGTGTCCTCCGAACCCCATTTGCCCCAATTCTTCATGGATTCAAACAGGTGGTCAAACTCCTCCGCCTTTATGATGGGGTATTCGGATGCTTGCATGTGCATGCCCCTCCCATATTGTGTGTTAGGTAAATAGGACTGCGTTGGCCAGACAATATTTCTTGGAGCTCCGGCCAACCGGCGAAAGCCGGCCAGCCGGAGACAAGGGACAATTATTGTTCGGCGCTCAGCTTCTCTGATTCCGTCATCCAGTTGATGACGGCGTCTACGTTATCCTTCGTAACTATCAGTAAGCCGGAATCTATTTTGTTGGGCATCCAGTTGTTTGTCCAGGGATCCATGCCCTCCATGGGCACGGCGTTATTGTTCCATGCATAAAGCAACTGCAATGCAATGTAATTCATAACATCGTAGCGCTCCATCGTGATCATGGAGATTTTGTCTTCCTTAATATTATTTAAGAACTCTTTTCCGGCCTCGTTGCAGGTTACGATGACCTTACCAGTCATCCCCGCTTCATCCAACGCCGCTATAATACCGGGGCCCGCCTCAGAGTCCAGGCCTACCAGACCGGTCAGGTCGCGGTAGGATTTGAGCAGCGCAGATACCTTTTGCGCGGCAATATCGGCCTGGGACTCGTTATCCTCCTCCGCAACGACCTTGATGTTGGTATCGGCAAGCGTATCCTTTATGCCTTGGCGTGCAGCCTGCATGTTCTCGTTCTGAATAGGAGAGAGGATCGCGATCTCGCCGGAGGTAAGGCCGCGTTTTTCATGCTCGGCAATCTGGTATTCCGCCATGCGCACACCCAGATTATACCAATCGGTACCTACATAGCACAAGCGGTCCGAATTGAAAAGGTCGCCGTCCGTCACAACGACGGGCACCTTCATAGCGATGGCTTTGTTGACGGATTCCGTCATCGCAGGGTCCCAGCCTCCGACCACGATGATACCGGCGGGCTTACGCGCGGCTTCCTGTTCCACAGTCGCAATATAGGCAGCCAAATCAACCGTCGTCGGGCCAGCCTTGCGCACGGTCACGCCATAATCGGCCGCAAACCTGTCCAGCGCCGGGTATACGCGCTCTACGAACAGCGGCAGGTTGGAATATTGAGAGATCCAGATGTACTCCTGACTTGAACGATCGGATCCGCCGATTTTGCCCACCTGTGTCACGTTGCCGTTCTGAGTGCTCTCAGTCGATTTGCCACAGCCGACCATACCGAAGATCAATATGCACAGCAATAACAAGGATACGATTCGAAGATGGTGTTTCATATGACGCCCCTTTCATTTTTTACCCTGACCGTTTACAACCCCCATAGCTGCAGACCAGCGAAACCCTGTTTCACCTCACTTTTTTATACCTTTAGTGCTTATCTTTGCTGATTTGATCCAGCCCTAAAGCCAGTATCAGTATTACCCCGATGATGATGCTTTGATAGAATACGGGTACCCGGCAGATGATAAGCGCGTTTTGTATGAACGACATAAGCAGCGCCCCCAGGAAAGCGCCCGGGATTCTTCCGACGCCGCCCTGCAGGCTGGCGCCGCCCAATATCGCCGCCGCGATCGCGCGCATCTCCACACCCGTTCCCGCCAGCACCACGGCGTTGCTTAGCCGGGATGCGAGCAGCGTGCCTGTTAGCCCCGCCAGCATGCCCATCATGGAG
>JAEWWD010000085.1 GCA_023396535.1 Bacillota bacterium | reverse complement strand
GTTCTGCAACCGTGCAGCCACTGCGCCCGTAAAGTCTGCGCTGAGCAGCCTATTTTGGGCGCTGAGTACGGTGGGATGGCAGCACAGGTTGTAGAGCAGCACCTTTTTCCCGTCTGCGCGCAAAAATTCCAACAGGAATAGTTCCTGATCGCTTATAAGCTCGGGCGCATGGCGATTGGTGGCAAGTTTCCCGCCCATGACGCCTTTGTTCATCGCCACGGATGTCTCGGCCATGTCGGAAAGTGCACAAGTCACTGCCAAAACGCTTTGCGCTACGAGCAGTTCCACCAGATCCGGCCTTGCGTGGCCCAGGAGATCGGTCATCGCGGGGTTGATGCCGCGTTCCATATCGAATATGCCGCCGAACGCCGCGTGCGTGTGAATGCAGCAAACGAGGAGCTGCTCCCTTGAAACGCCGATCGGCTCAAGCTTCTCGGTGAGCGCGCGCATACAAACTTCGTCGAGGTTGAGCACGTCGAGCGCAAGCAGTACAACGGCCGGCCGGCCGGCCTCCTGAAACGCCAGCGCCCTTGCATAGAGCTCGTCATGCACGCCCTGTGCCTCGCGGGCAACTCCATAGCCTGCCATGGAGCAGGGTATCGGCGGCGTGATCGCAGCCGAAGAGAACCCCATCTTCATGGCTTGCTCTCCTTCCCCTTACAGAAGGTCTCTATTACGCGATAGTCGTCTTCGAGTACCACGAGGTCGGCATCGTAGCCTGCGCGGATGTAGCCCAGACGATGATCGAGCCGCAGGAGTCTAGCGGGGTTTTCGGTAAGAGCGGCCAGCGCATGCGAGATCGGCACTTCCGCCGTTTCGACCAACCCCCTGAGGCCTTTGTTGAACATGAGCGTGCTGCCCGCAAGCGTATTTGTGCCCTTGATAAACGCGGCGCCGTTTTCGTCCACGATGAGTGCGCGGCCGTTGATGGTATATTCGCCTGGGGGTGCCGCCTTGAGTGAGAGCGAATCGGAAACGCCAACAAGGCGGTCGCGTCCCTTTGTTTTGAAGAGAATGTTTACCACGTCCAGGTTCACATGGCGTCCGTCGAATATGATCTCCGCATACGCGTCGCTGCGCATGAGCGCGCCCGCACAGCCGGGCTCGCGGTGATTGAGCGGCTTCATGGCATTGAACGCATGTGTGAAGCAGCGGGCGCCGTTGCCCAAAGCGGCCATCGCCTGCTCATAGGTCGCCGCCGAATGGCCTATGCTTACCACGACGTTTTGCTCCGTGGCGTACCGCGTAAAGCAGTAACCCTCGTCCTTCTCGGGCGCCATTGTAATATAGCGCACATGACCGCGCGCCGCCTGCTGCCAGCGGTCAAACAGCTTAATGTCGGGCGATATAATGCGTACAGGATCCATGGCGCCCTTAAACCCCACGTTCAAAAAAGGGCCTTCCAAGTGGACGCCCAAAATTTCCGCGCCCCGTTGCCCGCTCTCCATCACGTTCGCGATGCGCGCGCAGGCTGCTTCGATGCTTTTGGGGGTATCCGAAAACGTCGTGGGCAGGAAGGACGTTACGCCCTCGTTGGGCAGATTGGCCGCCCAAAACTTCATCTCTTCCTCGCTGCAGCTGTTGACCATCGCGCCATAAGCGCCATGGGTGTGCACATCGATAAAGCCCGGGATAATACGGTTGTTGCCATAGTCCTCGGCAGCCGGCTCATCGTAACCAAGCAAGGCGTCGATTTTACCGCCCTCCAAAGCCACGGTCGCAGGTATAAACGTACCTCCGACCCAAACGCGTCTGCTTTTCAGTTTCATGAACGTTTTCCTTTCTTTCCGTCGTCAGCGCGCCTTGTCTGCCGAAAACACGACGCCCGCTGCAAGGCGCGCAGCTTCTAACAGCCGCACCTCTGTACGGGACTGCTGTAACAGTGCGTTGCCAAACGCGAAATCGCGCGTACGGAATGCCTTTACGAACGCCTCTATCTCATAAAACAGTACGTTTTGCTCCGATTGGGCCTGAAAGTGCTCTTCCCCCTCACGGGTGACCAGCGTAAACCCCTCCGAGAGCGTACTCGCAACCGACGGCAGCAGGATATAACCCTTTTCGCCCTGAATTTGAATACTATTTTGGCTCCGGCTGTCCTTGCAGGCGACGGCCGTGCATACGAGGCCATCGTAGCGCGCGATCATCACGCCGGAGGTGTCGATACCGTTTTGCGCACGGTTGGGGAAATAGTGAACCTCCCGCGGCTCGCCGAAAAGCTCGAGCAAAAAGCGGAGGTTGTAGCAGCCGAGATCCATCATTGCGCCGCCCGAAAACGCAGGATTGAATATGTTGGGAGATTCACCGCGCAATAAGGCATCGTAGCGGCTCGAATACTGCGAAAAATTTAGCTGTACCAGGCGCGGCGCGCCGATTTTGGGAAGATACTCCTTGAGAAGCTTGAGGTTGGGCAAATGCGGCACCGTCATGGCCTCAAAAAGCATCAGGTCTTTTTGCGCGGCGAGGGCGGCTAACTCGTCGAACTCGCGCACCGTGGAAACGAAGGGCTTTTCGCACAGCACGTTGTGCCCGTTCTGCAGCGCATCGCGCACCCATGAAAAGTGCAGCGAATTGGGCGACGCCACATAGATAAAATCCAGCGTCTCGTCCGCCAGAAACGCCTTGCTGTCGGTGAAAATATCCGAAATACCGTTGGCGTCGGCAAAGGCGCGAGCTGTTTCCTCGGCGCGGGAGTAGACCGCCGGGATCTGCGCGCCGACCTTACGCGCAGCATCAATAAACGATTGCACGACGAAATTGGTTCCGATCGTACCGATCCTCATGAGTTCTCACCCTTGCTTTTTCTTTGTGTGCTCGGTAACCGCCTCGCGGAACGTTCGGATGTTAATGCCCTTATCGTAATAGACGTCGAGATATTTCACCCCTATGCGCTTGTCGTTTTCATAGGCGGCCGCAATCGGCGCAAGGGAGGGTATCCTGCTGACGACATCGTTGGGTATAATAAATACCTGATCGGGTTTCTTCTCGTCATAGGTGACGAAAACGGAACCGCACGGAACGCTGTCCGTTAAATCATTCATCTTTTCATGGAATGTTTTTTCAATGCGGTTGCCCTGCTGGTCGTAAAGCTCACCTTTAAATTCAAAGAGCCAATATCGTATGAAGCTTGATTCCCGCATGGGCTGTATGCGCTCGGCGCTCTTAATATTGACGAGTGCCACCTGGCCCGCCTGCGCCATGCGCGTGATGACGCGCTTATCCCAGCTTTGCTCCAGCCAACGGTAAACCGTAAACAGCGCGATGCCGAGCAGTATGAAGCTGCCGAGAAATACCCATTTCAGTTCGGGCATTTTCAACAGCAAGAAAAACAAGGCCGCAGCCAGAGTCACGATCACCACAAAAATAATCATCAGTATCTGGTTGAGCACCTTGGCTACCCTTAATTGCATGTATATCTCCTCCGATTTCGCGGATTCATCGAGTGGTCACCTCGAACTGTCGAGGTGACCACTCCGTAGTCATACGCCGTACTTTCTTACAGGCCTGCCTTCTTGAGCGCGTCCAGGAAGTTTGAGATTTCCATAGACGGCATGATCTGGCTGGTCAGCTTCCCGCCGTTTCGTTCTGCGACCTTGCGATAAACTTCGGCGTCCTCCTTGGTTGCGGCGATGGAGCGCGTTACCATCACATACTTGGTGCCCATGACGGGCGCCGCGTTGCCGACGTTGATCTCGGCCACCTTTTCGCCCGCTTCAAGTATCGCAAGCGCATCCTGCGGAAACTTTGCGATGACAAACACCTGCTCGTCGGCATGCTCTTTTGCGTACCTGATCGTTTCCTCGATGCTGTAGACCAAAACCTTGGATTCGCGGGCCGCAAGTGGCAGCGCCATTTTTTGGATCGGGTCCTTGGCTACGGCGTCGTTACATACGATGATGACTTTGGCGTTGATGTACTTCTGCCAAGCAACTGCCACCTGCCCATGGATCAGGCGGTTGTCGATCCTCAAGTGTTTAATCATGCTTAATCCTTCTCTCTAAGTAGTTCGTTCACGTAGACGGAACCGCTTTGCGCCTCCGCCATCACCTCACTTGCAAGCGCCGTAAGATCACTGGCCTCTTCGCGCATGCAAATGAGCGTACTGAGCATCGGCAACGACAGCCCCGTCAGCAGATGAACGCGGTCGCCCAGGAAGTACATCGCGCGGTTGCACGGCGTTCCGCCCAGCATATCGGCTAAGATGAATACGCCGCCGCCGCTGTCGAGTGCGGCGATTTTCGCTGTGAGCTTCGTTTGAAACTCGTCCGGGTTGTCCTCTGGCCATAAAGCCAGAAAATCAATCTGCTCCAGATTGGGAACCAGCATGGAGGCGGATGAGAGCGCGCCTTCTGCCATGCCTCCGTGGCTGATCAATAAAATTCCCGTCATGCTATTTTACAGTACGCCGATCGCGCCGAGAAGGAAGCAGACGACAGCCAGCGCTCCGATCACCGTAATCGGCCTCCACTTGGCCTTTTTCAACAGCACATAGCAAGCCGCCACCAGCGCTATGGGGAGCATGTACGGGAGCATGCCGTTGAGCGTATCCTGCAATTTAACAGTCTGCGAAATGCCATCAATCACCTTGACATACTCGTATTTCAGCGACACGCCGATCATGCTTGGCACAAATCCTCCGATGACAGTTAAGCCGAGAATCTGTGCGGCCTCGCTGAGCAGTTTGAAATCAGACTCGCCGCTGATGTCCTCAAGTATGCCCACCGAGCGCTTGTAGCCCCAGTTGAACAGCGGCCAGCGCGCCCAGAACATGAGAAGGAAGGGAATGATCAGCACCAGAAGGGAAAGCAGATTGCCTTCGGCTGCGAGTCCCGCCGAAATGATGTAGGCGAGAGGCTGCACCAACACGGCCTGCACCGTGTCGCCCAAGCTGGCCAGCGGCCCCATTAGGCCCACTTTGATGCTGTCGGACAGATCGGTCTGGTAACCCTCTTCCAATGCTACCGATGCGCCCATGATGATCGCGGAAGCGCCCGGGTGGCTGTTGTAGAACTGCATGTGGCGCTCGAGGTTTTCGCAGACCTCATCGTTGGTGTTGTACAGCTCTTTCATGACGGGAATCATGGAATAAGCGAAGCCGGAGGCCTGCATGCGCTCATAATTCCAGCAGAACTGCAACGTCCAATTATGCCTTGTTGCCGCCTTTTTCTTGGCGGACACGGAAAGCCTTTGATTCGTCTTAGCCATGTTCTACACCTCCTTCGACTTGTTCTTCTGGCCCATCATATAAAGACCTGCGGCCGCGGCGCCAATGATTGCGAGGCCGATGGTGGGTATGCCCATATAGGCAAACAGCACATAACCGACGAGCATGTACGGCCAGTATTTTTTAAGATTCATGTAGGATAGCAGCAGTGCAAAACCGACGGCCGGCAACGCGGCGCCAATTACCTGCAAACCCTGGCGGAACCAAGCGTACTGCTCAATGAAATTCTGGATGTAGACGTACTTGTCGATGAACAGCATACCTACGAACACCGGTATGAAACGGGAGAGGAACCAAGGGAGTGTGCCCATCCAAAACCATCCGCTGAACGTCTTGAGATTCTTCTTGGCGAGCGCATTGTCGCACGCATGCTGGAAGACGGTAGTCGTCATACGGCCAAGGATGTCGAACAGCACCATGAACATCGCGAGCGCCGCCGCCACCACAAGGCCCTGATCCACGCTTCCGGCTCTCGAGGCGACGAATACTCCGAAGATCGCCCCGATCATGTAGTCTGGTTGTGTTGCACCGCCATAACTGTAGAACCCAAGCGCCATCAATGAGCATGTTGCGCCGATCTTCAGCCCAAGGCCAACATCGCCGACAATTAAGCCGGCAACGACGCCCATGAAC
>JAEWWD010000076.1 GCA_023396535.1 Bacillota bacterium | reverse complement strand
TGTATGATATCGCCCTGTAACGTCGCGATACGGAATGCGGCGTTCGCCCTGCGGTTGATGGCGATGCCCGCGTCAAGGTCCTGCACGATCACGGTGCGCCCCAGCAGGTTTTCCATAACGTTCCGGTACCGCTCGTCATACTCCACCAGTTCGGACGCAACACCGATGCAGCCCGGCGTGGAAAGCGTCGCGCGCTCCTCCGTGTTGAGCAGACGCGGCCGCATGGCGGATACCGGCAGCAGTGTGGCGCGGCCATACTGGTGCTTGCGCAAATGGTCGATCACGATCTTCGCGTCTTCCGAAGTAGGGGTTACGATGTTCTGCAAAGCGGACCCCAGCGCCATTTCCAGCGCCGTTTCATACTTCTGCGGCACTTGCACCAGCTCCGCCACCACGCCCAGCACACAGCGCCTGAGCTCCGCGTTCCGGTCGCAATCCCGCAGCACGTTGCGGACGCTCGAATAGTATCCTTCGTGCGCGCGAGCCATTTCTTCAAGCACGGAGGATCTGGAGCGCATGGCCTGTCCGCGCTGTTCCAGCTCTCTAAGCGTTCTGTCGGCCGCCCGGCTGTCTTCCTGTGCGCGCGCAAGCGTCTGCTTCAATTCAGCCTGCTCCTGCAACAATTCGCCGCGTTTGACTTCTTGCTCCCGCCATTCCGCTTCCGCCTGCCGCTGTTCCTGCAGCAGACTGTCCCGCTCGTTATCGGCTGCGGCCTCATCCTCCCGTACGGAGGATAGCCGCTGTTCCAGCGCGGCTGTCATGGCTTCCATTCTTGAGAGCTGGCTCTTCGCATCGGAAAGCCGGTTCAGCGATGCGATGATGCTGCCCTTTTGCGCTTCCAGCTCGTTTTCCTGCTGCTCTATGGATTGCTGCAGCGCATCAAGCCGCGCCTGCGTATCCTCAATTTGCGAATCCAGGGCAACGAGCATATCGCGTCCCGCCGTATCGTTGTTCTCAAGCCGTCCAAGCGCCGCGTCGATCTCGTCCCGCCGGAGCGTATCTTCCCGCAGGGTTTGATGAAGCCGCTCCTGCTCCCGTTTCAGATTCTCGCCGCGCTCGCGCAACACCCGCGCCTCGCCCATGCGGGACTCCAGCCCGGACATCATGCTGAGGAGCTCATTTTGCAGTGCGCTCGCAGTCTGCTCCAGCGCGCGCAGATTTTCTTCCTGTACGGCGCAATCCGCGTTAAGCACCCGCTCCGTATCTTCTAGTACGGCGCTTTCCTCCTGCAACTGCGCGATAGCGGCTGCAGCCGCGGCCAGCCGCTCCTGCGTGCGCTCGTACTGATACAGGAACACGTTGATTTCAAGAGTCTTGAGTTCGTCCCGAAGGCCAAGATATGCGCGCGCTTTCTCCGCCTGCTCAAACAGGGGATCGCGCTGGTTAACAAGCTCCTGCAGAATATCCTGCAGGCGTTCAAGATTCTTTCTCGTCTGATCCAGCTTGCGCACCGCTTCTTCCTTTCGGACACGGTAGCGCATGACGCCTGCCGCCTCCTCAAGCGCTGTGCGCCTGTCGCCGGATTTGTTGGAGAGTATCTCTTCCACCCTGCCCTGGCCGATGATGGAATACCCTTCCTTGCCTATGCCGGTATCGCGGAAAAGTTCCTGTATATCCTTCAGCCGGCAGTTGTTCCGGTTGATGGCATATTCGCTCTCACCGGAGCGGTATACGCGGCGCGTGATGGATACCTCCGAAAAATCGATGGGCAACGACGCGTCGGAATTGTCGAACGTGAGCGTCACCTCGCAGTATGCCTGCGCCTTGCGCTCTTGTGTGCCGTTGAATATGACATCCTCCATACGCGAGCCACGCAGCGCCTTGGCGCTTTGCTCGCCAAGCACCCAGCGCACGGCGTCCGCAATATTGCTTTTGCCGCTTCCGTTGGGGCCAATGACCGCCGTGATGCCTTCGTCAAATTGCAACTCCGTCTTGCGTGCGAAGGATTTGAAGCCGTGCAGCTCCAGTTTGGTCAGACGCAAGGTTGTTTTACACTCCCTTTTATCATGTAATTGCGAATTCGCCTTGATTATTTTTTTAAATAGAAAACCGTTTAAATCTGCTTACTTTTCAATCTGGCGCTGTTCTTCTTCTCGCAGCAGCTTGAGGGCCGATTTTGCGGCGCGCTGCCCCGCTTCCTGTTTGGAGCCGCCAACGCCCTCGCCCACAAGCCGTTCGTTAAGCGAAACGCGGATTTTAAACTCTTTTTTATGATCAGGCCCCGTAGCGGCGACCAAACGGTACCCTACGCTGCCCAAATGTCGTTTTTGCACATATTCCTGCAGAGTCGTCTTATGATCCTTGCCGGGCCCGTTGTCCTCAACGCGCTCCAGCGTATCCTGCGCAAAGCGCAGTACGAATGCCCGGGCGGCTGAAAGCCCCCCGTCGAGGTATATCGCGCCAATCAAAGCCTCCAGCGCGTCGGACAATATGGAAGGCTTCGCGCGGCCGCCCGTATTTTCTTCCCCATGGCCGAGGAGCAGGTAATCCTGCAGGCCGAACTGCGTACGGGCCGCCTGGTCCAGCGCCTGCTCGCACACAATCGCTGCGCGCGCGCGCGTCATGGCTCCCTCGCTCCAATTCGAATACCGTAAATACAACTGTTCGCTGACGCATAGCTCCAGCACGGCGTCGCCCAGATACTCCAACCGCTCGTTGTGCATGCTGCCCTTCCCATCACCCTTCACAAAGGAGGTATGGGTCAGCGCCGTATCCAACAACGACAGATCCCGGAACGTATATCCAATTTGATTCTGCAGCGCCAGCAGTTGTTTTTCACGCATAGTACAAAGCAGCTCCCTTGTTCAAACGAATGCCCGCACCACAAACATGATGCGGGCATGATGGATAGCTTTTGCCTTAATGCTTTTCTAAATACTCCACAATATCGCCCACTGTGCGTACCTTGGGAAGTTCTTCATCGGGTATCTCGATGTCGAATTCCTGTTCCAGATCCATAATGAGCTCCACTACATCCAGGCTATCCGCCTTAAGGTCATCCACCAGTTTGGATTCCATCGTTATGCCGTCCGCATCCACGTCCAGTTGCCTGGCGATGATTTCGCGAACCTTTTCGAATTTCATTGCGCCTACTCCTCTCAGTGCGAATGATAAATAAATAATAGATATTCCAAATTTAGTTTAGGCCAAGGGACCCCATCTGTCAATGCCTAAAGCGCCGACACACGACGCGCTTATACGATATATTACTCTTCCACCGGCTCCATGGCGGCGATAGCCTCGCCAATCGCCTCGGTAACATTTCCAAGCACATATGCCCTTGCCTGCTTCAGCGCCGCCGCAAACGCCTTTGCGTTGGAGCTCCCATGGGCTTTGATTACGCCGCCGTTGACGCCCAATAGCGGTGCTCCGCCATACTCCGTGTAGTCCATGCGGCTTTTAAAGCGCCTGAACGCGGGCTTTGCGAGCACGGCGGCGATTTTGGAGCGCTTATCCCGCATGAGCTCATCCTTGAGCATATCGACCAGCAGCGCCGCCACGCCCTCCGTGTTCTTGAGTACGATGTTTCCGGAAAAACCGTCGCAGACCACCACGTCAAAATCGCCGGAAAGTACGTCCCGCCCCTCGCAGTTGCCAACGAAGTTTACGGAGGTCTGAAGCATAAGCCCATAAGTTGCCTTTGTAAGTTCGTTGCCCTTTTCCGCTTCCGCGCCGTTGTTTAATAGGCCGATGCGCGGACTCTTGATCCCCATCACGTGCTGCATATACGCCGAGCCCATTACCGCGAATTGCTGCAGATACTGCGGCTTGCAATCGATATTCGCGCCGCAGTCCACCAGAAGAATGCATCCGTCCCTGGTGGGCATGATGGGCGCGAGCGCCGGACGTTTGACGCCCTTTAGCCTGCGGATAAGCAGCGT
>JAEWWD010000007.1 GCA_023396535.1 Bacillota bacterium | reverse complement strand
CGGTATAGGTATGCTGCTCTCCTTCCACATCGATGACGATGTTCACATTGGAGAGAAGTTCCTGCTCGATACCCGCAGTAGCCGCCATCGCGTCGGTCTTGGAGAGTTCCGACAGATCGATGCCGTTGACGCTGACGCCGGCGAGCACCAGTTCATTATTCATGATGCGGTTGTTTCTATCTACGATCAGGGCGGCGATGGCGAACGAAATGGACAGTATGACAAATATCAATATAGCCAGAGTCCGCTTTCTGCCCTTCCCATTGGTTGCCTGTTCGGATTGCATGTTTTCACGGCCCATCGTTTTGATTTCCTCTTTCGTGCAAGGTTTCTTGTCGGTTCGTTGTGTGTACATTATCTCGTATATCAGAACGCCGGTGCGCGTCTCCTGGTTCCCACATAGCAGCGGCATCCGGCCGATTATCGCGGCGTCCGATTCCTTACTTAACGGTACAACTAATATCTATCATAAGCTATTTAAAACCGCGCTGTCAACCGAACGAACGCAATATGTGACACTGTTCGCGCCAATAAAAATATGCCGGCGAAGCCCGCTCTTCGCCGGTGCACGGGCCGAAAACAGGAAATGCCCTTTCACACATACCGGGCGAAATGCAATAATATGGATTACAAGAAACGCGGAAGAAGAGCGGCGGCAGCGGAGAAATTGTGACGGGCGTACTCCTGGCGCTTGCCGTGCTTTACGTTCCGTACCACATAGTTCTATCGCATGCCGGCAAGCGTCCGCATGCGTCCCGTACTGACTAGGTACTCGAAATAGTCCCGGTACGCCGCGCAATAGTAATTCTTGTTCGCCACCCTGTCCCGCGCGCAGCCGTTGCGGCAGAAGTACAGGTATTTGCATTGCCCGCATTCGTCCGGGATATCTTTGGAGGATTCGAGAAAGCGCTGCGCCGCGTCGCTTTGCGCCATGTCGGCAAGCGTATCCGTCTTGATATTCCCCAGCCGGTATGCATCAAAAACGAAGAAGTCGCAGGGGTAAACGGAGCCGTCCCCTTCCACCACGAACTGCAGCGTGCAATGTCCGCGCATATTGCAGGCCTCCGGCTCGCCCCCGCGGGCGATGGCCGCGAGGTTGTCGATATGCCGTATGCTTACGTAATCGCCCCGCTGATAATCCGCATACCACAGGTCGAACAGGCGCTTGAGGAAGGCGGCGTAGCCTTCCGCGCTCAAATGGTATGGGAGCGTGCCGCGCGTAAGCTCCAGCGGCTCCAGGCAGGGAATGAACTGCAGGTAAAAAAAGCCGTTCTTTTTAAAGAAGTTGTATGTCTTTTCTATGCCGCGGGCGTTTTTCCCGGTCACTACCGAGAGTATGTTGAATTCCGCCCCGTGCTTTTTCAGTACATTGGCCGCGCGCATGACGCGGTTGAACGTAGGCTCTCCCGCGTGGTCCACGCGGTTGGCGTTGTGCGTTTGTGCGCCGCCGTCCAGCGAAAGCCCCACCAGGAAATTGTTCTTCGCGAAGAACGCCGCCCACTCGTCGTCGATCACGTAGCCGTTGGTCTGTATGGCGTTGAGAACGTGGATGCGCTTTGTGTTGTACTTCTTCTGCAGCTCCATAGCCCGCTCAAAAAACGCGAGACCGGCCAGCGTGGGCTCGCCGCCCTGAAACGCGAAGCCGCAGTATTGCTCCGCGTAGGCGAAGGCCTGCTCCACCACGCGTTCTAAAAGCTCTTCCGACAGTATGCCCATAAACGCCGTCTCCCGCTGCCGGGCGATGGCGTCGTAAAAGCAGTAGCTGCAGTTCATATTGCAGGCCGACGAGGCGGGCTTGATCAAAAGATTTACCGGCGGCATGGGTTACTCCTGATATCATATTGAAGGGGTGCGGGTTGTGAAAAATTAAAAGGAGCAGGGACGGATGTCCTGCTCCCCTGTTTTCTATATGATAAGTATAACGCGTCTCTGGGGCGGTTTACAAGAGGCCCAGCCGTTCAAACTGTTCATGCGGGCTGTCGTGGTCAATCATAGCCTGCCTGAGCAGCGCGCACATGCGCGCTTCCTCCGGCCCGCCCACGAGATTATGTTCCTGTGCGTAATCCGTTTCGAGATCGAATAGCATGCTGGAAGAAAGCAGTTCGTTGCGCACGTCGAAACGCCGGGAGGCGTCGCCCAGATCCACATTGGACGCCGGAATCTTGTATACCGGGTAGTTCGTCCATTTCAGGAAACGGCCCGCTTCTATTTTGCCTGTGTCGTATACGTGCTCCCTGTCCCAATAAAAGTTGATGCTGGTGGGCATGCCTGTATAAATGGAAAGCGGCAGGTTATCCTCGCGCACGGCGGCCCGGAAATACGTGTATCGGCCGTCCGTCACGTTCACCTGCTTGCCGAACACGCCATAGAGCGCCGCGCCCCGCACCTTGTCGGCGGTACCGCGCAGCAGCGGCAGCAGGGATCGCCCGTGCAGCTTGTCGGGGCAGGTATCCACGGATACGCCGTGGTACTCAAGCAGCGTCGGGAACAGGTCTACGTTCTGCGTAAGCGCCTGCGTGCGTTTTTGCTCCGTCTGCCCCGGCGTATGGATCATCATGGGGATATGGAACACCTCGTTGTAGGCGGGCATGTAATTTTTGCCCATCAGCATATGCTCGCCCAGCATATGCCCGTGATCGGCGATGAGTATAATAAGCGTATCCTCCCACAGGCCGTGTTCGTCCAGCTTGTCGAGGAATTTGCCCAGGTATTTGTCGGCCATCGTCAGGTTTTTCGCGTACTGCTTGCGGATGTGCTCGACGGCGCACGAAGGCATATCCTCGCAGGGGGCGTACTTGGGCCAGTTGAACGGCTTGCCGTCGTAATCGTCCCCGTATGTCTCCTCAAAATCGTCGGGGACGTCGAAGGGCTCATGCGGGTCGCAGGAATCGACGAACAGGAACCAGTCGTCTTCGGCGTGGTATTTCTCCACAAACTCGGCGGCCTGCCGGAATGTTTTGGGGCTGGGGTACTCGGCTTCGCCTGCAAAGCTCTGCCTGTTCAGCTCGTACTGCGCGTGATACGCGCCGTAATGTTCGCGCTCGGGCAGCCTTTTTAGCGTGGGGACTTTGGTATCGTGCTCCTGCCCGCGTATGAATTCCCAGCTGTTGAACAGGAAGGGGTAGTTTTCACCGCCTATATGGAAGTAATGGTAATGGTCGGTCGTCATATGGGTATAAACGCCGGCATTTTTGAGCGCGTAAGGAAGCGTGTAATCGTAGGGCTGTACGCCCGACCAGTTGTGCTCCAGAAACTCGATGCGGCCGGTCAGTATATCGTGCCGGGCGGGCATGCACGGGGCGGAACCCACGAAGTGCCTGTCGAATGCCGTGCATCGCCTGGAAAGCCTTTCGATATTCGGCGCTTTCGCCCATGCGTCCGGGTCGTAACAGCTCAGAAAACGGCGGTTCAGGCTGTCCATCAGTATCAGAATAGATTTCATGCTCGCATACCTCTTGCCGGATTGCAGCGCAAACGTTTGCGCTGCGGATACTTATACTTTACCCGATTTTGATTGAATCGTAAAGTATAAATATATATGTCCGGCGGATTTTTGCCGGTGAGAAGTTGACAGGCCAGGCGTACTGTAATATACTGGGTACAAATTTAACGCGAAGGTGTTTGTTTGGAGTCTGTGCTGTAAGTAAAATGACCGTATCCGCCGGCAACGCATGTTGCCTTGGTTGGCGTACGGTTTTTTGCTGCCCGCGCTTCTCCTGAACGGACATCCGGTGTTCGTTTTTCTGGCGCGGCGCGGTCCGCGCCTTTTTTGCGGGCCGCATCCACCAACTGACTTTGAAAGGAAAATTACAATGAAATATAATAAAGCACTCGGCTATCCCGATAACTACATCCGTGAGAACATCATGGGACCTAATCCGCTCAAGCTGCTCGAAGAGATGATGACACTGCATCCCCTGCAAGAGGGCATGACGGTGCTGGATCTTGGCTGCGGGCGCGGCGTGACGTCCGTGTCGCTGGTGAAGGACTACGGCTTGCGGGTGTTCGCGGCGGATCTTTGGATAGACCCCACGGATAACAAGCAGCGTTTTGACGCCATGGGGTTATCTCCCGATCAGATCGTACCGCTTCGTGCAGAAG
>JAEWWD010000289.1 GCA_023396535.1 Bacillota bacterium | reverse complement strand
AATCCGCCCGAAACGCGGCCGCCCGCATCCGCGGGCGGGTTCCCGTAACTTTTCAGGTCGCCCTGTCCATTCGTCCGCCTTACCGTTTAGAGATGATTTCCTGATCAAATTTCTCCACAACAGCCGTCTTCATTTCCGACGCCTTTGTTCTGTCGTAATCCACCAGGTTAACCTCATCAAGCTTGGGCAGCCCTTCGGGGGATGGAACTGCCGAAATCACGGAGTAACGGTTGGAGTTGGCGGTATTCATAGCTTCAACATCCTCTGTCAACAGCCAATCAACAAACTTCTTGGCATTTTCGGTGTTCTTGCCCCCTTTGACGATGGCGACGCCGCCGATTTCATAGGCCGTCTGTTCCGGAATGACGACGTCAATCGGGTACCCCGCCTTAACCTGCTTGTATATATCGTGAACCCAACTCATACCCACGATGAACTCTCCCGTCGCCACAGGACTGATGCACTCGCCCGCGCCCTTGTAATAATGGTGCACGTTTTGATCGAGCGCTTTCAGGTACTCCCAGGCCTTATCCTCGCCCAATCTGAATATCTGGCATGCGGTGAATATGTATGCGCCGCCCGCCGTTACGGGGCTGGAAGTCACAAAAACGTCCTTATAGCGCGCATCAAGCAGATCGTCCCATGTCTTAGGGTACGCAAGACCCTGTGAGGCAAGCTCCGCCTGAAAACGATCACGGTTGATGACGAGACCCAGCACACCCATGTACCACCCTTGCCAATATCCGTTGGGATCATTGAAACGGGAGTCCAGCGTATCGTTGTTGGGGGAATCGTACTGCAGGAATATGCCGTCCTTCGCAAGGGGACCATACACATCCACAGAACCGCCTACCATGATATCCGCGTTAGGCGCGCCTTTTTCCGCTTGTACGCGCGCCGCGATATCACCCGCGCCACCCTGGATGTATTCGATCTCTATGCCGGTATCCGCCTTGAATTTCTCCACGAACTTTGCAATCTCATCCTCATTGAGGGCGGCATATACCACAAGTTTTTTCGAACCGCCGCCCGAACAGCCGGTTGTCAGCAGAGTGCTAAACGCAAGAACCAACACCAGCGCCAGACATAGAAGTCGCTTTGGTTTCAACATACTTCTTCCCTCCATTTTATGATTTGCTTGCCATGCAGCCGCTCTTCGCGCAAGGCAAACTGATTATTCACTTTACGTTGCGATATTGCAAACGTTTGCAATTTTGAGCTAAGAGAAGGTCTTTTACGTGAAAATAGTGATTGTCAATGCTGTTTAGGAAACGTTTGCAGAGTATACCCGGAATGCTTTACTTTACTTATTTGCACAGCAAGTGCCGCGAACGACCATTTTGGGTTCCAGTATTTCGATGCTGCGGCTGTGTTTTGCACCGGATGTGGCGTTGGAAAGTATGATGTCCATTGCCTTACGGGCTTGTTCCGCGTAGGACGGCGTGATGGTTGTAAGGTTAATTTTAGGCAGCGTTGAAAACAATATGTTGTCAAATCCCAGTATGGCGATATCTTTCCCCGGCGTCAGGCCGCGTTCTTCCGCAGCCTGCATGGCGCCTATCGCCACAAAATCCGAGAATGCCAGTATTGCCGTAGGCGGGTTGTCGCCTTCAAGCAGCCGTGCCGTCGTACGGTAGCCCCCCTCCAGCCTGTAACTGTCGCTGGCGGCGATGACCGCGTCTTTTGCCGGCACGCCATTTTTCCCAGCCGCCAGCCGGAAGCCCTTCGCACGATCCTCCGAAGTGAAGTTAGCCACTTTACGCGATATATAGGCAAGCCGCCTATGCCCCATTCCTATGAGATATTCCGTGGCTTCAAACGCCGCACGTACGTTATCCATAACGACATAATGCAGTTCCTTCTCCTCCGTACGGCTGCCCAGCAGAACAACAGGGATATCGAGTCCCCGAAAAATGACATGACTTTCGTCGCATACCGGCATAACGATGATGCCGGCGAGCCTCCGCTCTATCAACGCATCGCGATATCTGGCTTCCTTGTTGACATCCCAGTCCGTATTGCACAAAAAGACCTGATAACCGCTTGTGAGCGCTGCATCTTCCACGTGTTTGGTAATTTCCGAATAATGCGGATTGGCCACATCCGGAATCAAAAGCCCGATCATGTTGGTGGTATTCTTTACGAGCTGAATGGCCGACTGATTGGGCTTATAGCCCAGCGCCCGTGCTGTCGCAAGTATCTTATCGTTGCGCTCGGTACTTTTTACGAATTTGGAATTGAGAACCCGCGATACGGTGGAGTAGGAAACATTGCAAACCTTTGCAATATCTTTGATGGTTACGGCCAATACAAACCTCCCCCATCCTCAGCACTTATTCTACAAAATATACTACTTTATCTATATTTTTCTGTCAATATATTATGCGTAATTTTATGTGTATATGTATATATTTTAAAAACGTTTGCAGATATATACAAACAGACATTATGCTTCAACTGATGAAAAGCCCCCGAAAACAGGGCGACGCCCATGCTGCCGGGGGCTTACTGCACCAGAAATACGCTTTTACTCGCTTATGAGCGTCTCGTCGCGCAGCACGCGTACGCAATCCGGGTCCAGTACCGCACGAACGCTCTCTCCCTCCTGAAAATGCTCCGTCAACTGCGGGTTGTAGATCTCCACGGTAAGCGACGAGGAAGCGATCTGTATTGCATATTCGATTTTATTTCCGAAGTACGTCGCGCGCGTCACCGTTCCGGGCAGACCGTCGCCTTCACGCGAAAGCTTCACGCTTTCCGGCCGGAACGCGAGGCAGCAATCGTCGCCCATATTCAACTTCACGCCGCCGGGATTGGGCGCAAAGAAGCGCGTATCGCCTATGAGCACATCCGCTCCTTTTTCCCCTCCACCTTGATATACGCCGGAAATAAAATTCGCCTTACCAATGAAATGCGCCACAAATTTGCTGTTGGGATATTCGTATATCTCCTGCGGCGTGCCGACCTGCATGAGATTGCCGTCCTTCATGATGACGACACGATCCGAAATGGCCATAGCTTCCGCCTGGTCGTGCGTCACGTACAGACTGGTGATGCCCAGCCGCTTTTGCAGCGCGCGCAGCTCATCGCGCATGTGCTCACGGAGCTTGGCGTCGAGGTTGGAAAGCGGTTCATCGAACAGCAGCACGCGCGGTTCTATCACGATGGCGCGCGCAAGCGCCACGCGCTGCTGCTGCCCGCCGGAAAGCTGGTTGGGAAAGCGCCGCTCCATGCCGTCAAGCTGCATCAGCCGCATAACTCTATCCGTACGATCCTCCACTTCGTTGCGCGAAAGCCTCTGCACTTTCAGGCCGTAGGCAATATTATCCCAAATGCTCAGGTGCGGGAACAGCGCGTAGCTCTGGAACACCATGGATAACCCCCGCTTATTGGGAGGAATGTTGGCCACATCCTTACTGCCTATGAATATCTCCCCTGAGGTTGGGTATTCAAACCCCGATATCATGCGCAGGGTCGTGGTTTTGCCGCAGCCGGAAGGGCCGAGCAGCGTCACCAGTTCCCCGTCCTTTATATCCAGATTCACGCTGTTCACGGCCACGAATTCGCCCTTTTTATCGATCTGAGGGAATATTTTCGTGACGTTATGCAGCCGCACGCCGCTGCTTTTTCCACTGAACTGCCGGATGGTATCATGATTGGTGCCGCTCATTGCGCTGCCTCCGTTTCTGTAGCTGATTGTACTGGCCGTCTGCGGCGGGGTCCCCTGGGACGGGGGCTCAATATCAGCCGCACCAGCAGGTTGATGATGGCGATGGCAGCCAGAATGACGGCGATCATAATCGTGACATACGCCGCCGCGTCGCTGTATTTGCTGCTTTCAAACAGAGAGAATACCTTTGTGGTCGCGAGCGCCCAGCGCGGGGATACCAGGAATATGACCGCGCTGACGGCCGTGATGGCGCGTACGAACGCAAACACCATGCCGGAGAAAAACGCATTCTTCAATAACGGCAGCGTGATGCGCCGGAACGTATTGCCGCTGCCCCCGCCGAGTATGGTGGAAGCCTCTTCGATGGACGGGTCGATCTGCAGCAGCGTGGCGGAGCCCGATTCAATCGCCACCGGGACATTGCGGAACGTGAATGCCGCGATGAGTATCACGGCGGTGCCCGTGAGCACGATTGGCGGCGTATTGAATGTAGCAATGTAGGAGATACCAAGCACCGTTCCGGGAATGGCGAACGTCAGCATGGAGGAAATCTCCATGAGTTTCCTTCCAAAGAAGCGCTGCCGCACCGTCAGGTACGCTATACCCATGCCGAGCAGGCCGCCTATGGGCGCCGCCCAAGTGGCCAGCACTATAGAATTCTTCATGGACGACCAGCCCATGGAGAACGCGTATTCAAAGTGCTTGAGCGTAAATTCGTAATTCAATCCCCACGTGCGCACGAATGCGCCCACCAGTACCGTGCCATAAAACAACAGCACAACGCCGGAGAACAGCGCGCAAAACGCGAACAGCGGCCAGACGATATGCTTTTCATGCAGCTTGCGCCGCTGCTGCGTGGGTTTGCCCGTCACCGTGACAAAGCTCTTTTTTCGAAGCCAAAAACGCTGCAGCAAAAACGCGCCCACCGTGGGTAACAACAATATGAGCGCCATGAGCGCGCCTTTATTGATATCGTACATGCCCGTTATAATCCGGTACGCTTCTACGGACAGCGTGGAATAATCGCCCGCTATAACGGCCGGGTTGGAGAAATCCTCCATGGATTGAATGAACACCAGCAGCGAAGCGCTGATGATGCCGGGCAGCGAAAGCGGCAGCGTTACCGTGCGGAATATATGCCAACGGGAAGCGCCGATATTATAGGCGGCGTCCTCCACGGATGTATCGATGGAACCGAGTATACCCGTCAGCGTCAGGTAAGCGACCGGGAAATAGGATATGCTCTGCACGACCACCAGGCTGGTCAGGCCGTACACGTCCGCATCCAATATCCCCAGAAGCTGTTTGCTGATAAAGCCCTGCCGCCCAAACAGAAATATGATGGACAGCGAAAGTATGAAGGGCGGCGATATGATGGGCAGCGTGGCAATCGCCCTGAAGAAGCCCTTGCCCGGCATTTCCGTGCGCGTAATGGCGAACGCGAACACGTAGCCTATCGCGGTGGCGATGATCGCCACGATGACGCCAAGCTGTATGCTGTTAAAAAACGTGCGCCAATAATTGCGGTTCGTCAGCACCTCCATGAGCTTGACTGTGGAGTAGCTGTCGCCGTCCATAAACCCCAGCTTAACCAGGTTAAACATGGGCAGCATCACAAACAGGAACAGGAATAAGAATATCAGTATGATGGTCCCCAATAGCAGCGGCTGGCGCAACAGCATGCGGGTGTTGGCGCGCCGGCCGTCGCGGGTAAGCACAGGCATCGACGTTCCTCCCGCCATATGCATCCCTCCTTTTATGTAGCGGAATGATTCGGGGGCCGCGCCAATTCACGGCCCCCATTTGAACAGGTTGTCGCGCACCACGTCAGCGGGGGGCGCAGGGTATATGCGTTTACTGGAGCAGGTTGCCGGCGTTATCGACTTTTGCGACGAATTCTTCCTGCAGCCTCTTCTTGTTCTCGCCTGCCCACACCGCGTCATAATCGATGATGGCCAGCGTACTCAGGTCGATCAGGCCTTCCGTAACGGCAGCGGTGCTGTTGACAGGCATACGGTTGCTCTCAGAGTCGATATACAGCTCCTGACCTCGCTTGCTCATAGACCAGTCGATGAATTTCTTCGCGTTGTCCACTTCCTGCGCGGGGCCGCCTTTTATGAGGGCGATGGCGCCCACTTCAAAGCCTGTGCCGTCGGACGGGAAAGACAATTCTATCGGGTATCCTTCACGGGCGGGCTTGAGGCCGTCGTGCGAGAATGTAATGGCGATGGCCGCCTCGCCGAGTGCCGCCTGCTGCGGTGGCGCAGCGCCGGCCTTGGTGTACTGGCGCACGTTGGCATTGAGCTTATCGAAATATGCCCAGCCCTGTTCCTCTCCCATCAACTGCATGATGGTGGCCAGCACCGTATAGGACGTGCCGGACGTGGTGGGGTGCGCCATGGAGACCTGGCCCTTAAATTCGGGCTTGAGCAGATCGGACCAGGAAGCCGGGTAGGCAAGCCCCTTCTCCGTGAACCAGTCCTTGTTGCACGCGAAGCAGATCGCGCCGACATAGATAGGATTCCACACGCCCTGCGGGTCGTGATACTCGGCGGGCACGTTGGAAAGCTCGGGGGACTGGTAAGCGTCGAGAAGGCCTTCTTTGATGGCCGCGATGTAAGTATCGCTGGAACCGCCGTACATGAGGCTGGCCTGCGGA
>JAEWWD010000217.1 GCA_023396535.1 Bacillota bacterium | reverse complement strand
TGGTATGAATTGTGCAGTATGTTATAAGCATGTGGGAATGTGCAAGCGCGCAAAGCCGTGCGGCGGATGCCTGAAAAGTGATGGAAGCAAGCCGGACCGTTGTCAGAAATGTAAAATAAAAAACTGCGCCAAAGAGAAAGGATATGTGCATTGTTTCAAATGTGCTGACTTTCCCTGCAAACTAATCAGGAACATGGAACTAAGCTATAATCGAAGGTATGGCGTCAGTATCATTGAGAACAGCCGGATGTCGCAGGAAAACGGTATATCTGAGTTTTTGGCGTATGACCGCGAGAAGTGGACCTGTGCCACTTGCGGAGGGGCCATTTCTCTTCATGACGGTATTTGCAGTGACTGCGGCAGCGCCCAAAGGCCGTGTCCCTAGGGTGTCAGCGTTTGACTTACTCATAGGTTTCCCCCGGCTTCGCCGGGGGATTATTACTTGGTAGTTCCCGCACTTTATTTCGCCAGCTCGAACAACATGCGGTCGTTCAGAAGCTGGCGCTTGCTTTTCTGTGAATACAGCGACAGTAAGCCGTTTAATGTCATAGCGTCACGCGCTTTCTCGCGAATATCCATGAGAATACGCCCTTCATCCATCATGATGGTGCGGTTGCCTGTGCTAAGAGCGGCGCGTACATCGTGCGTGATCATCATGGCGGCGGTTTGGGATTCTTCTACAATATCCACGGTGATATCCAGCACCTTCTTGGCGGTGCCCGGGTCCAGTGCGGCGGTGTGCTCGTCGAGCAGCAACACCTGCGGCTGGGAAATGGTGCACATCAAAAGCGCGACGGCCTGCCGCTGCCCGCCCGAAAGCAGGCCTATTTTGGTCGTCATCCTGTCCTCCAGCCCAAGATCAAGCTGCGCGAGCTGTTCACGGAAAAACTTCGCATTGCGCTTATCCAGCGCGAACAAGCTGCGGCGCGCCTTGCGCCCGTATGCGAGGGCAAGGTTTTCTTCCACCGTAAGATTGGGCGACGTGCCGCGCAGGGGGTCCTGAAACAGGCGGCCGATATGCAGCGCGCGCTTATAATCCGGCGTGCGCGTGATATCCGCGCCGTCGAGCAGTATACGGCCCGCGTCCAGCTCGAACGAACCGCAAATGGCGTTGAACAGCGTGGATTTTCCCGCGCCGTTGGAGCCTATGATCATGATAAAATCGCCGCTGTCCAGCGTCAGGTCCACGCCGCGAAGGGCGGCGCATTCATTGACGGTGCCCGCGTGGAATGTTTTTGTAACGTTCTGAAGTTCGAGTGTCGGCGTGCTCATCGTGCATCCTCCTTTGCTTTCGCTGTGCGCTTTATTGCGTTTTGCGCGACAGGAATGGAGAGCGATACCGCGACGATAGCGGCGGAAAGGAATTTCAGCCCGTACGCGGGCAACAGCTCGATTTTGAGCGCGAGCGCGATCATGAGCTGATAGGCGGTTGCGCCGGCCAGTACACAGATGAGCCCGAGGGTGACTCCGCGCCGTCCGAACGCCGCCTCGCCTATTATAACGGAGGCCAGCCCCACCACCACCATGCCGCTGCCGAAGCCCACATCTGAAAACGACTGATACTGGCACAGTAATGCGCCGGAAAGCGCCACGCATGCGTTCGCAGCCATGAGCCCAAAGCATTTGGTGCGCATGGCGTTGATGGAGGAAGAACGCACCATCTCCTCGTTATCACCCGTGGCGCGTATTTCCAGCCCCGTGCGCGTTTTGAACAGCACGGCGAGCGCCGCCGTCAGTATAGCGGCGCACAGCGCGAGCAGTATGAGCTTTGCGCTGTTTACGGGGAGCCCGCTCGCATCCTGAAACAGCGAGAACAGCGTGGGCGCGCCGGCGAGGGATACGTTGGACTTTCCGCCCATGACGAACAGATTGATGGAATACAGCGCCGTCATGGTCAGAATGCCCGAGAGTATGGGATGTATACGCAGCCGCGTTTGCAGCAGCCCGGTGCACAGCCCTGCCGCCGCGCCCGAAAGGAGCGCGGCAAACAGGGCAAGGAAGGGGCGCCCGGCCGCAGTGACCATGACGGATACCGCCATGCCCAGCGTGAACGAGCCGTCCACCGTCAGGTCGGGGATATTCAGTATGCGGAAGGAGATGTAGACGCCCATCGCCATCATGGCGTACAGGAGCCCCAATTGAAACGCGCCTAAAACAAGCGTCATGGATACCGTGCCTTTCTGATTTTGTTACAGTGTGGCGGCCAGTGCGACATGCTTTGCGATGACGTCCGCGGAACGCAGGAATTGCTCCTGTTCCTGCGCATCAAGCGATATCTGCAGTATTTTTCCCACGCCACCGCGGCCTATCACGCAGGGGACGCCCGCGTGTATGCCGGAAACGCCATATTCGCCTCTCAGGTGCGCGGAAACGGGCAGCACCCGTTTTTCGTCTTGCAATACGGCCTTTGCGATATCACAGAGCGCCATGCCTATGCCGAACTCGGTGCAGGCCTTGTCGCCGACGATTTCCATGCCGATCATGCGCGTGCGTTCCAGAAGCAGTTCGCGCGGCGGTTTCGGGTCGAGTTGCAGCAGCGGTACGCCGCCTATCGATATGGCCGAAAAAGGGATCATCTGCGAATCGCCGTGCTCTCCCATGGAAAACGCGTGAACGGAGCCCCTGTCCACGCCGTACCGTTCGGACAGCGTGCGGATAAGCCGTGCGCTGTCCAGCGCCGTTCCGGTGGAAAATACGCGGCCTTCGGTCAGGTTCAGGCCCTTGCGCAGGTAATCCGCTATGATGTCCGCCGGGTTGGATATGCTGATGAGCACGCCCGAAAAACCGCTGGCTTTAAGCCGGGGCAATATCTCCCGCATGATGGCGACGGTATCCGCAAGCATGTCGAGCCGCGTCATACCCGGCGTATAGGCGACGCCCGCCGCCATCACGACGATATCCGCGTCCGCGCAGTCGTCATACCCGCCCGCCCGCACAATCGGCCGGTATGGCATGTGCGTGACGCCGTCGGCGATATCCGCCGCCTGCGCGCGGGCGAGCTTCCCGATCTTATCCAATAGAACGATTTCGCCGCCTATTCCAAACGCCGCCAGGCTGTAGGCGCAGTGCGAGCCGACATGGCCCGCACCTATGATCACGATTTTTCCGGAACCCGGCATGTGAACCCCTTCTTTCTCGCCGTTGCTTACTGTTCTTGCTCGCCGAAGAGCTTGAACGTGCCCTTCACTTCATCCGACAGGGCAATGTTCAGATCCGCCGCATTTTTGACATTGATCATGCGCGCGTATTCGTTGACCACCTCGACGGGGGTATCGGAAATCGCCGCGCCATTGAGTACGCGGATGGCCATCTCCGCCGTCTGTTTGCCCAGTTTGACGTAGTCGATGCCCACTGTGGCAAAGCCGCCGTCGCGCACCATGGAGTCCGCGCCGCAGTAAATGGGTTTGCCGGCTTCGGTCGCGAGCTGTACGTACGTTTGCATGGCGGAGGCGACGGTATTATCGTTGGGCGTGAAGAACGCGTCCACATCGCCTACGATAGAAGCGACGGCTTGCTGGAGGTCGGCGGTTGTCGTAATAGTGGCTTCCTTATAGGTGATGCCGTTCGCGTCGCAGTACGCTTTGGCGCGCGTGATGCCGGCCACGGAGTTGATCTCTCCCGTGTTATAGATAAAGCCGAACGTTTTGGCTTCAGGGGTCAGTTCCTTCGCGAGGCCGAATATATCCTCTATCGCGATGGCGTTGGATACGCCGGTGATGTTTTTATCGGTCACGTCGAGGGACGTGACCAATCCCGCGTCGATGGGGTTGCTGACGGCGGAGAATACGATGGGGATATCCGTCGTCGCGGCGGCGGCCGCCTGCGCGGAGGGGGTCGCGATGGGGATGAGCAGGTCTACGTCATCCGCTACGAGGCTGTTGAATATGGAGGGCAGCAGCGAAGCGTCTCCGTTGGCGTTCTTGAGTATGATCTCGGCCTTGCTGTCGTCATAGCCTGCTGATTGCAGCTCGGAGACAATGGTATCGCGGATTTCGTTGAGGGAGGTGTGCTCCATGGGCTGTACGATGGCGATTTTGATTTTCTCCGCGACAGGCTGCGCGGCTTCGGTCGCCTGCGGCGCATCGGTGGCGGCCGCCGTGGCTTGAGGCGCGGTGGCGGGCGCGGGTGTGGACGCGCAGCCCGCGAAGGACAGCGCGAAAACAAGCGCCGTCAGCGCGCAAAGCGCCTGTTTCAAGCTCTTTTTCATACCTTTAACCGTTTTCATTGAAAATACCTCTTTCTGCATATATTTTACGGATACCTCCGTAAGGCATCAGCGTAACGCATGAGCATGGATTGCGAAAATAAAAACGGCCTGCCCTTATCATCACGATAAGGACAGGCCGTAAACCTGCGGTGCCACCTTACTTGGATATGACTCAAAACAAAGGATTAGTCAATATCCCTCTCACAGAATGCAATCACATTCCTGCTCGCTAACGCGGAGTCACGTCCTCCGATACTGGGCGCGGCTTACCGCGCTTTTCCCTCGGCCCTCTGCGGTCCATTTGCCAACCGACTTTTCTACGCGCCTCTCAGCATGCGGTGCGTTCTCTGTACCGCGTCCATGTTGGTTTGATCTCCGCTTCACGGGTTTTACGGTATTCTGTTATGTCGGTGAGTATAGCACAGGCCGGTTTCACGTGTCAAGCACGCTTTTTTGTATACCTGTTACGTGACTTTGCCTGCGCCCTCCCGGACGGCTAATGGAAGGGGGAGCGATGCAATACAAATATGCACGTCATGCGCAAAGTGTTCCGAGGATAATCAGAACAGCTTGGCGTTGCTGTTTACAGCTCCAGAGAGAGCATATCCTCGCAGCGCTCTGTCATATACCGGTACGCGTCCTGCACGCCCTGATTATAGATGGCGGGTCCCAATTCTGCTATGATGAAATTCAGCAGCAGCGTTGCGGAAAGGTTGCCTATTGCCTCGCCGCGTTCATTCTCAAAATAATCCTGAATCTTTTGGGATAACTCCTGCCGCGCTTCTTTTGAGAGCCGTATCCTGCTTTCAGTTTGCATATTTGCCTCCCGTTATTGTTGCAGTTCTGGAATTTGCCGCCGTACAACCAGCTCATCCAGTAGTTCGGCGGCGTTGTACACGAGTTCCCCGCAAGGCCGCGCGGCATAGTATTCTGCCGTTCGTTTGGAGGGTGCGGGGTCGCTGCCTCCCTCCGGCAACTCCAACAGCACCCGGCAGATGTAAGAACCGTGCTTGTCTTGAAAAGCATGCGCCAGCGACTGTATCAGTGCGTAGTGCGCCGCCTTTGAGCAGTCATCTTCTGGATCAGTATAGCCGTAAAGCATCCCCGCGACCATGAACATGCCCGTCACAGCGCCGCAGACTTCCCTAAGGCGGCCCATGCCCCCGCCGAAGGAGGAAGCAAGACGCAAAGCGGCGTCCCTGTCCATATTGGTGACGTCGCAAAACGCCGCGAATACGGACTGCGCGCAGCCGTATCCTAACTCAAAGAGTTCTCTTGCCGTTTGCGCATGGGTTTGCATAGCGGTATCTCCGTTTCTGTCTAGAGAAAATAGCCATGGACAGTTCCTCGTCCATGGCTATCATGCGCCATTGTTTGCCTTCCCGTCAAGGATTTTCAGAGTATACGCTCTCTTTACATGACGGTTTTATGCCAACCGGTTATGCGGTATGCATGCTACTGCCTGCCGGCTTATGTACGGATACTGTTTCCGCCCGCCGGGACAATACCAGCGTCAGTGAAACCATGGCGGCCGCAAAGCCGAGCTGTATCAGATAG
>JAEWWD010000127.1 GCA_023396535.1 Bacillota bacterium | reverse complement strand
AACGTATACGGCATGCCTGTCTTCCTCCTCCGCAGTATTTTCCATAGAGTCAATCAATTGAGTCAATCAAACGTAACGATTCCTTTGATGTAGCCTTGCGGCGCATGCGTGAGCCACGCAAACCCTTTTTCGATCTCCTCAAACTTTACGCGGTGCGTAATGAGCTTTTCCATCGGGATCCTGCCGGTTTGCCATGCGTGCGCGCCGCGTTCCACATTACGGTTTACGGAAATCGCGCCGATCGGGTGCGCTACGCAAATCAGCGGCGAACGCGTCATCAGCTCATAGCCAAGCCTGCGAGAGAAAGTTTCCTCTCTGCTGTACACGGAGGCGCTTACGATTCTTCCGCGCGCCTGGTAGGGCTGCTCATGCCGCCCGTTGATATGCGGAAACTTCACGATTGAGCCTGCGGTCTCAAGGCCGCGAAGACTGCCCGTAATCTCAACGACGGCGTCGAAAAAGCGCCCGTCCGTACGGGAGAACGCCGCAAGCTGCACATCGCCGTCGAGAGGGTTCATGGCGTCGGTCGCACCCATTTCCATCGCCAGCGCGCGTTTATCGGCCGCTATATCTATCGCAACCAAATCGGTAATGTTGCAGCCGCGCAGCGCGGAAATTACCATAAGACCCATGGCGCCGCAGCCTATCACGGCTACCCGGGAGGCGTCCTCGCACATGACGTTATCCACGATGTTCATCGTGCAGCCGAGGGGTTCGCCAATGCAGGTCAGCGGATCATAGCCGGCATTTGGTACACGGGTAAATATCGCATCATCGGATATCACCATGTACTGTGTAAAAGCAGCCGATATAAACCCGGTTATCCGGTCGCCTGCGCGAAAACGGGTAACGGCTTTGCCGGTTTCCATGACGGTGGCAATGGGCTCATGCCCAATCATGCAGGGGTATTCCACATCCTTGACATACCGGAAGCCTTCCGCGCGATAATCGACATCGCATGTGCCGTAATACTTCGGCACATCCGAGTGGCACAGCCCGCCAGCATCCATTTTTATTAAAATATCGTGTTCGCAAAGGGGCCTGAGTTCCTGCCGGATATAGTCGATCTTCCCGGGCGCTGCTACAATCGCGGTTGTCGTTTTCATATGCTTCCTCTTGAATTCCACATACCGTTATGTGTATTTGGCTAAGTTGTGAGATGAATTCGTATATTACAAATATTCGGGTCGATTTATGTGATTTTTGGTAATTTTACTAATGAGTTTCTTCCGCACAATCTGATTCAGCGTTTATGGAACTGCTTGCTTTACAAGTAAATTATGCTTTAATCATACCATCAATCCAATGGTGAACTATATAAAAAAAAACAATTCCCATTGTGAAGTTAAACAATTGCATATAGGACGATATCCTATTAAAATAAGAATAGAGCACACTGTATAACGTTTCAGAAGAATTATTCTTTTCACATGCCGCGGCGTCGGAGCGGTCGACCATACTAGGTAAAACATATGAAACAACCACCCATATTGAGGCAAGTGCTTGCCGAATATCCGCTTACCATGGCGCGCGTTTTGACCGGCGCCGAGGGGTTGGATGCGCCTGTCACCAAATTTGGCGTTTTAGATGCGCCGGACGCAACCATGTTCGTGCAGGAACACGAGCTGGTGGTTACATCCGGCTACATCTTCAGCAATAACGAGGCGCTTCTATTTGACGTGGTAAAGCAGCTTATCCATAAACAGGCTGCCGCCTTCGGCGTGAAACTGGAAAGAAAGTATGTGGATATTCCATCCTACATCATCGAATACGCACGGCAAAATTCGTTTACGATACTTTCCCTGCCTCTGTCGATCACCTGGTATGAGCTTGCCAGCGTGGTCTTTTCATTTGGCCTGAGCGGCCCTCTCAAGGATACCAACATCAGCCATCGGCAAAATACGTACAATACGGTGGAATACTTTTTTTCCACCATGAAAAACCTGGTGGATATATCGCAGGCTCCCAAACTGATCCATGACTTTTTCGGCCTGGCATGCCTGATTTACAATATCAACGACCATACCAAAATCTCCAGTCCTGAAGATTACGCAGTAACGAGCGACATAATCAGTTCTATCAACGAGTTTGACGCCCGGCATGCCAAAACTGCAACCGATCTTTACCGGCATTATTTGCTGACGGGGCATTCGTTGCTGATAAGCTCCATTACCTTCAACAATGTTTATTTCGGCCACATTGTTATAGTTGAAAATGCGGACCAGATTCTTGATGATGATACGCTTGAAGACGCGCTTCGTTATATTCTGCTTATGATACGTATGCGCAGCAGGGACGTATTTGAATTGACAAGAAACGACCTTGTTATACGGAACAATCTGATACTCGGCTTTATCACGCAGCCGCACGCGGCCAAAGACGTTGCAAGAATTCAGGCGCTGGCCGTCGAATATGGGCTGACTTTGCATGGTGAAAATTATCTGGTACAGTTTAATCCGGTATTTGCGGATGAAGGCGAGCTGAATTCGCAGCATAAAATAATCAGCATTGTGCTCGAGATTATCCCGAAGCTCTACAATCTTTACGACGCCATATGCGGATGGGAAAACGACAATCTGTTCTTTTGCATTATCCCATACGAGGATGAGACATGCGGCAAGCGGCTGCTGTCCAAAATAACGGGGTATATCCAAAGCCGCATGCCCGACGTCATGTTAAAATTCGGCGTCAGCCTCCCCACGGATATTTACAGCACCAGCGCCGGGTACCAGCAGGCTGCCTCTGCTTTGGAAATATGCAATAAAATCGAACTCTCCAGCAATATTACGTTTTATAACTCGTTTGAGTTGCGCAACATATTGGCGGAACCTCAGCTGGTCAGCCATTTCAGCAAGTGTTTTGAGAAATATATAAAACCTATTCAGGAATATGACAAAACACATGATGGCGCGCTGATCAAAACACTGCAGATCTATTTTGAAAAAAGCCGCCTGGTCAAGCCCTGCGCGGACGCTTTGTTCGTCCATCATAACACCATCCGCTATCGTCTGGAGCAGATATCACAAATCGCCGGATTGGACTTAACGGATCGGAATACGCTCATGATGCTGGAACTGTGCACCATGATATTCCCTCTTTGGGAGCAGCCGTCATAAGCCCCGCCGCATACGATAAAACCTGTCATGCCGGTCGCATGTTTATGATTCTTAATAAGAGGTGTTTGTTATGCTTTCCTGCGATACGCTTGTTGCTTTAGGCTGCGCTACGTCCGCCGGCCATACTCTGTTCGCTAAAAACAGCGACCGTCCCTTGGGCGAAGCGCAGCCGTTTGTATTTATACCGGCGGCAGAATATGATGAAAACGCAGTTCTTTCATGTACGCATATCAAAATTCCGCAGGTCAAACATACCTTCGCCATGCTGGGAGCAAAGCCCTACTGGATGTGGGGGTTCGAGATCGGGGTCAACGAACGGGGCGTTGTCATCGGCAACGAAGCCGAAGATTCCATACTTGCCATGGATGAAGCCGAGGGACTGCTGGGTATGGATCTGTTGAGGCTGGGGCTGGAGAGGGGCGCTACAGCCCATGAGGCGATGCACGTCATCACGGAGCTGCTGGAGCGCTACGGCCAGAACGCCAACGCGCACGTCAGCGCCGACTATCGCTACGACAATTCCTATATCATTGCCGACGCAAAGGAAGCCTGGGTTTTGGAAACCGCGGGCCGCAAATGGGCCGCAAAACGGGTGAAAGACTACACCGCCATTTCAAACTGCTACAGCATCACCGGCGAATACGACGAGGCCAGCGCGGATATCGACTCCTATGCGCGCCGGCTTCGGCTGCTTGCGCCCGGCGCGCCGTTCGACTTTACTCACGCCTATTCCCGTATGGTGCTGCGCCAGCAGCGCTCCGTGCCCCGTTACCGCCGTTTATTATCCCTGCTTTCGCGCCAATATGGCACGCTGAGTGAATACAGCGTCACCTCCATACTGCGCGACCATTTTGAGGACGACCTCATTGCCCCCCGGTATGGCGCAGGAGAAGCGCTGTTCGCAAATATCTGTATGCACGCCATGGCGGAAACGGACAGCAAAACCGCGGCTTCGCTGATTGTAACCTGGCATGACGATCTGGGAATCAAATGCAGGCATTGCTTCTCCAGCCCGTGCGTTTCCGCTTATATTCCCGTCTATATGACGGGATATCTGCCCCCCAGCTTCCAGAAGGGCGGCGCTTGTTTCACGTCGTCTTCCTTATGGTGGGTGATGGAGCGCCTTTGCTGCGCGGTCGAGGCGGATTATGCCCGTTTCGCGCCGCAGGTTCGCGCGGCTATGGATGCTGTGGAGACGTCTTTTATAGAGCGTGCAAAGGACACGGAAGCGCAGGCGGCCGTACTCTGCCGCGAGGGCCGGCGCGATAAAGCGGACACTTTGCTCAATGCGCTCATGGATTCCTGCGCGCAACGCCTGATGGACGCCGCGAACACGCAATTCAGCCAAATACAGAGCATGTTGCGGCAGGATGGCGGCCTCTACGGCAACCGCGCCGCTCTGCTGCGTTCCTACTGCGGAAGAACCGGCATTGCGCTCGTGGACTGATTTTTGTTATCGCTGTTGGTGAGGCCGATATCGTATATGCGGATGCGCACAAAGGCTTTCGGCAAATCATGAAACCATCATCGCGCATTACGGGCAATTTTTGCAGGTTTCATGCTAAAGGACCTTGCTAATCTCAAACCTCGCGGTGACCATCTGGTAACTGACGACGGAAAAATCCTCGATGGTGCGGAAGCTGATGCCGCCCAGGTTATAGACTTCGATAAGATCAAGAGGCGCTCTGAGGTCGGTATCGATCTGGCATAGCACCTCGTGGAACATGCCGTCGTCGCCAAAATACGTAAAATGCGACGTGCGGGAGCGCGGGTCATTGCGGAACACCCCGCCTGTCTGCTGGACCAGCGCATCCGCTTCCGCTGAGGACAGAAGGCCATAAAGCTCGCTGTATTCAGCCCCCAGCCTCAGGTCATAGCAGCAGCCGGGTATCGATAAAAGCAACTTTGGGCTGGAGATGAACTGAGTTGCGAAATCTATCGCCTCCTGCAGTTCGTCGATGTACGACGTCTCTCTGTACTCGTAGGTACATACCCACTCGGTGGTACGCAGAATGAGACGATCCACCACGCTGTTAAAGGGAACGTACGAATTTGCCTCGATCAGAGCGGCCTGTTGCTCGATCAGAATCCTGATTCTGGGGGTGACCACAAGAATATTGCCCAAAGCGTGCAGCGGCAAGGTAAGGGCCTGCAGAAACCCCGCAAGAGCGGTATAATCGCTGGGATAAAGCTCTGTAAAATTGATATTTATGCCGAAATAATTTTTCTCTTGAAACCTTGCGACGATATTGTCGATCATCCTTTGATAAATTTCCGGATCCGAAAGCAGGATGTGCGCCAACTCGCCGGAAAAGCCGGTAGCAGGATCGATATTCGTGACGACCATCAGGGGGGCCACGCCTTTTTCACGCGCCGCCTCGATCAGCCACGTGTCATCGATCGGGGGAAGCGTGCCATCTGCCCTTACGTCATAACTCAGTATGCTCAAATAGGTAAGATAGGGCAGCATGTTCTCCAACACTTCGGGGCTGATCGTAGTCGAAGCATAGCCATTTACCTCAATGACGGGGCGTACGGGCTCAGTCTGCGGAATGTGCAGCGCCTGACCAATAGTAATGGCGCTACTCTGAAGTTCGGGGTTGGCCGCAAGCAATTGCGCGGTGGTAATGCCAAACAAGCGCGTGATGGAATAGATCGTATCGCCCGCCAGTACGATATAGTCGAACAAACCGGATTCCTTCTTTCACGGAGGATACTCTATGCACAGAGGATATTCTATGATATGAAACAGCGGGTTTTCCAAGAACGGAAGGCCCCCCTGACCCCGGATATCCCAGCGGCTGCGGGAATTTCCGCCGGGTACGATGAGGAGAATTGGGTTTTCGGGCATCGGCGTCGCCTTCCTCGGGTCAACCCTCACGTAGGAATATCGAATATCCGCTGCAGCAGAAGCGCCAGCTCAAATTGCAGCCGCTCGGGCGAAGCGAAAGGATCCCCCTTATAGAGGCTTACGATCTTATTTCTTCGCTGCAGTACGGTATTCTTATGCAGAAACATGGTTTCGGCCACTTGCGCGGTAGAGCCGTTGTTGTTAAGCAGCGCGCAGAACGTCTGCTCCAGATTGGCGTTATAGGTCTTATCGTACCGGCGCAAAGGCCCAAGCAGCGAATTGACGATCCTCGCGGCTTCGGACTCATTGATACTGTTGAACAGCAGGTCATACAGGCGCATGCTAGCATAGCTTTCACAGCGCGGGGCGTTGTAGATACGGCTGCTGAGCAGTATGACGTCCGCCGCCCGTTTATAGCTCAGGGGAATTTCGCTCACATTTGTGCACATCGATCCTATGCCTATACTGGGAGCGTGGCCGCAGCTCGCCTCTGCGGCGGCGCTGATCGAACGCGCGGGCTGCATAAAATCGCTGCGCCCGTTGTGATTGCACAATATGACAACCGTCTCTTCCACGAAGGCGACGATATCTTCCGGCATGATGCGCCTTGCGTGCAAATACAGGCTGTTCAGCGCCCGCGCCTTCTCCTCGCCTTCGCAGGCAAAGGGGGCCGCAGCAATTACGCAGCAGATATTTTGTACATCGTACTCCAACTCGCGTCCCTGGGAAATAATCAGCTCTTCGTTCCCGTAATTCCCCTGCAGCAGATCGCGCAGATATTCGCCTCTCATGCGCTCGTAGTATTCGTCCATACGCACATTGCCGAAGGCGGCTACACACAGAGCCTTTTGGGTCTGTGAAAGCGCCAGCCGGTCCAGATCCGTGGGGGAATCCATATCGACGACGATCAGCGTGCCGTAATACGTGTGCTTATTGACTACGGGAGTAAGAAGATACGGCGTATTATTGATCGTCGCCACGCGCTCTCCCATGGGCAATCCATCCCCCGAGCGGCCCAGCCCGATTTGAATCTCTTTCACAAGCTGATGAATAAGCGACTCTTCCGGCATACCCGAGGCCGCGTATACACATTTCTGATTATGGTTAAAAAGCAGTATGCCATGGTTGATGTTTTTTTCCAGCATTCCCAGCATGGAAGAATAATCGTCCCGGGAATCCAGCAGCTGATCCATGAACGCTTCATACAGGCTGATGGAGGTTTCAAGCTTCTGCGACTGGTGCTCCAGCAGCTGATCCATAACGGCCTCGATCACCTGATAATAGGAAATTTCCAGCGGCATGGTCATGAGCGGGAAATCCAATTCGTCGCACAGTTCAATCAGACGCGGATGGATGGTAGGCACCACAAGACCCACGTTGAACAGGATCAGTCCGCATCCCTTATACTCGTTGAGCAGCCGGATAAGAGAGAGCTGCCCCTCCACGTCATTGGCGACGGCGTAGAGGGAGGAAATGGCCAGAAGATGCGGCTGCAGGAATTCCGTCCTGTCCGGTATCTCGATAAGCGTAACGCTCTGAATTTCCCTGCCGACGCCGTGACTGCCCGCAATAACGGCAGACAGGCAAAGCGGTTGTAATTTGAGTGCGTCATTGACGGTCAGCTTCACAGACTGTCCCCCTCTTTCAGACAATATTGATGTATACAGCCACAATCGGATGTCAGATATATGTGTGAAATCACATACCAAAACAGACTATACTGAATTAATAGATATTGTACGCGATCAATACGGGGAAAGCAATAAAGCCGGCGCATCCTTTCAGAGTGAATCCTTTCCTGTTCCGATGTATACCCAATCCATACGTCGGCTTTTCACATTCGCAATTATAGTCACTTCATAAACAACCGCAGAAAGGAGAGGAATTAATATGACAAAACGCTCTTTGGACGAGCAGCAGATACTGGATGTATTGTGGGGCGCCACGCTGATGGGCGGTGGGGGCGGCGGTCCGCTGCAACCCGCGCTGGAGCTTCTTCAAGCGTTTAAACGGCGTTTTCCTGAAAAGGCGGTGCGCATACTTCTTTATCAACCGGAAGATATGGAGCCTGAACGATATGCCGGCGTGACGGCAAGCATGGGCGCGCCCACCGCCATTAAAAACAAGGATTTCTTCGCCATCACGAAAAACGTATTCGACGCGCTGCTGGAAATGGCCGCAAAGCTTGACCCTCCCCGAACCATAGCCTATTCCTATGGCGTGGAGTTGGGCGGCTTCAACACGTTTGTACCCATACTCGCCTCCCTGCTCAGCGGCATTCCCTTTATTGACGCGGACGGCGCCGGGCGGGCTGTTCCCGCCCTCAATACGCTGCTTCTGCACATCAATGGGTTTGACACAACGCCGCTGGTCATGGCGGACGAGTATAACAACCGGCTGACCATACGGACAGCCGACCCCCGCGACGCTCAGACGGCCGAGGAAATATGCCGGAACATCTGCATCGCTTTCAAAATGCAGGCCGGCGTAGCCGGCTGGATGGTTACCCGCGAGGATTTTCTTAACGGGCTGCCCTGCGGGACCGTCACCCGATGCGAGCAGATCGGCCATATCCTGCGTTCCTGCGCCGGAACAGCCAAGAACGCGTTTGACCTGCTTCACGCGCAGGGTATAGTGGAATGCAAGTGCCTGACCGAAGGCGAGGTAATCAATACCGAGAACGTACTGGAGAAAGGCTTCGACTACGGCAAGGTACATATCGCGGGCGGCAACGGCGATTGGGCGATATTCTACCAGAACGAAAATCTTATGATCGCACGAAACGGCGCCGCCTTCCTGACACTGCCCGATATTATCTGCTGCTACGACAGGGAGACCGGCATGCCGCTGACCAACGCGGATATCCGCATTGGAGAGCGTATCGTCGTCGGCGCGATAAAGGCGGACGGGAAATGGTGGCAAAATCCCGCCATGTTCCGCGCCTGGGAGCCGCTCCTGGCGAGAATCGGATACACGGGCGGCAATGTTCCATACGGAGAAAACTGAGCGTTTCCTGGCGTATACGGCTGAATATACCGGAATGTGTGGATGGACACATGACGACGGTGCGAAAATGTGCGCCGGCACATAGATAGATCAGGTATACTGTAAATCAACATAATATATTATTTCCGGATCCGATTTCTTTTTCAACAGGACTGTTTGTCCGGTCATGGCAACGCACGACAAAGCACGCGGAAAAATAATATCGAGGACAGTATGTGGAAGCAATGTATTGAACTATACGAAGCTCTGGACAGCGCATACATAAATGGCGAGAGCGTACGATCCCTGTTGGCCGCCCACGGCGCGGAGGATATGGAGTGCGAAACCGTGGCCGAAGGCGGCATGCGTACGGATTTTATCAGCGTGCTGATCAAGGGTACGGCCGGCAGAAGCGCAGGCGGCCCCGCCCCCACGCTGGGCATCGTCGGCCGTCTGGGCGGGCTGGGGGCACGGCCGGAAATCACCGGCTTTGTATCGGACGGCGACGGCGCGCTCTGCGCACTCAGTGCCGCGCTCAAGCTGCTGGACATGGCCCGCAGCGGGGATCGCCTCAAAGGCGACGTGACAGTCTGCACGCACATCTGCCCCAACGCGCCTACGGTAGACCACAGCCCCGTGCGGCTCATGGGCTCGCCCATTCGCGACGCCGTGCTCAACGCGCTGGAAACGCGGCGGACAGCGGACGCCATACTTTCCATCGACACGACAAAGGGCAACCGCATACTCTGCAAGCGCGGGTTTGCCATCACTCCTACCGTCAAGGAAGGATACATACTCCGCGTAAGCGACTCCCTTCTCGACATCATGTCCCGCGTTACGGGCAGCCTGCCCGTGGTGCTGCCTATAACCATGCAGGATATCACGCCCTATGGCAACGGCATCTATCATCTCAACAGCATTCTGCAGCCTTCCGTAACGACATGCGCCCCGGTGGTCGGCGTGGCCATCACCACCGAAGTACCCGTCGCGGGCTGTGCAACCGGCGCGACCCACCTTTCGGACGTTGAGGCAGCGGCGAGATTTGCCGTGGAAACGGCCAAGGATTTTACGGCGGGCGTGTGCTCGTTCTACGACGCCGCGGAGTTTGCGCGATTAAAAGAACTATACGGCGACATGCGGCGCTTGCAGCGGACACAGTAACGCGTTCCAGCAATTCTAAAAGGAATCGCGCCGGCGCTCGCGGACCGCAGCCGGCGCGGAAAGAGACGGTTATGGCAAGAACGGTCAACATCGCGCTGGCCCAGACACGGGCGCGGCTCGGCAATGTGCAGGCGAACCTTGAAAACGCGATATCCATGGTGCGCGGCGCGGCAAATATGGGCGCGGACATCGTGCTGCTGCCCGAGCTGTGCTTTACGGGGTACCAACTGGAACTATTGGGGGACAGGCTGTTTACTCTGAGCGACGAGTGGCGTGAGAGGATAGACGACGCCATGGGCGCGGTCGCGTCCGAATGCGGCATATACGTCATCGCCGGGCTGTGCGTAAATGAGAACGGGCTCTATTATAACGCCGCCCGCCTGTATGACCGCGGCGGCCGCTGCGCGGGAGAATACCGCAAAGTTTTCGCGTTTGCGAACGAACGGCATTATTTTGAGAGGGGCGGCGGATTCCCCGTGTTCGATACGGACTTCGGAAAAATCGGCATACTCATCTGCTATGACATCGGCTTTCCGGAGCCCTCGCGGTACCTGTGCGCCGCGGGCGCAGAGATCGTGTTTATCCCTTCTGCGTGGCGGATACAGGATGAAAACGCCTGGATGCTCAATGTGCCTTCCCGCGCGCTGGAAAACCAGTATTTCACCGCGGCGGTCAACCACGCCGGCACGTTCGGGGATCTGAGGCTCTTCGGGCGCAGCCTTGTGTGCGGACCTGACGGAAGGCCCATATTGCAGCTTGGCTACGACGAACAGATGCTCGGCATGTGCACGGTGGACTTGGATATGGTCGCACAACTGCGCTTAGAGCCGGGATATGTGGCGGATTATATGGCCTCCGAAGCCATAGGCGCTGATCCCAGAGTGTTGTACGGCCATAAAAGCTCCTGATATTTTCTTCATCTATCAAACAAACAAGGAGGAACCAGTAACCATGCCAACGATGAAGCTGAAAACCCGGCAGGAAGTAGAAGACTTCGTACGCGGCTGCACGTTTTACGCAACCGGCGGCGGTGGTTTGCCCGCAAACGGCATACGCTCCCTGATGGGTGAGCTTGAGGCCGGCCGGGAGGTCGGCTGGGTGGACGTGAACGAGATCCCCGACGACGCGCTGAGCGTATGCCCGTTTCTGATGGGCTCCATCGCTCCGCACAGCCCGGAAACGAAAGCCGAAATGGCCGGCTACGGCATGACGGAGGCGACCAGCGTCAATCTTGAGGGGGACAGGCTGGCCAAGGCCATACTCGCGCTGGGCGAATACATCGGCAAGAAGTTCGACGTGGTTGTCCCCATTGAGCTGGCGGGCGCAAATACGCCGGGGCCCATGGCCGCAGCCTCCAAACTTGGCATGGTTACCGTGGACGGCGATTATACCTCCCGCGCAATCCCCGAAATCGTACAGATTACGTTCAATTATCAGCATAAGCCCATTTTACCGGTCGCATCGGTGGACGAATGGGGCGACGTCTGCATCATCAAAGAAGCCATCAATCCCCGCGTGATTGAGAAGATCGGCAAGCTCATCAGCGTGGCGGGTTACGGGCTCGCCGGACAGGCCGGCATGGTGCTCGACGGCAAAGGCTTAAGGGAAACGCTGATCCCCGGCACGTTGAGCGAGTGCTATGCGGCGGGCAAGCTGCTCCGCGAGGCCAAAGAAGCCGGCAAAGATCCCGTTCAGGAACTGGTGGCGGCCATCGGCGGTTACGAGCTTTGCCGCGGGACCATCGCAAAGAAGGACGATTACGACGCCATAGGCTACTATTGGGGCACCGTCACCGTCGATTGCGGCGCGGACGAGTTCAAGTACTGGTTCAAGAACGAGAACCACATCGTTTGGAAGAACGGCGAGCCTTATGTCACCAGCCCCGACATCATCGCCGCCATAGATACCGATACCGGCGAGCCCGTACCCAATCCGCTCTCCTATGTGGGGCAGCATATCGCGCTGGTGGGCGTGCCCTGCAAACCGCAGCTCGACTGTCAGGAATGCTACGACGTGCTCACGCCCAAATACTTCGGCTACGATATCGAGCACGTCTCCATCCGCGAGGTCATGAAAAAATAAAGGAGGTCAGCCATGGACAGATACGCGCTTGAAATGGGCCGGGCGGGCTATGTCATCGCAAGGGATATGTGCAAGGTGCGGCCCGGCGAATCGGTGCTCATCACAATCGACTCCGTTTCAGATACCGCGCCGGCCATTGCGGTGGCGCAGGCCGCGGAAGCGCTGGGCGGCAAGGTCATGCTTGCCTGGCACTCCACGCCCCACGGCTATGGCAAGGTGGCAGAGTCCCGCATGGCGGACGGCCTGAAAGCCGCCATCCCCGAATCCGACGTCTGGGTGGAGTTCAACACCCAGTGGCTTCTCTACAGTTCCCCCTGGACGACCGCCATGCTCAACGGAAGGACGCGCTATCTGTTCCTGGGCGGCCTTGACAGCGAGCAGGTGTTCCGCTGCATCGCCAATCTGGATATGGGCCTGCAGGCGGATTTTCAGAACACGCTGGTGGCGCTCACCGCCAAGGCAAGCCATATGCGCGTCACCACCCCCGCCGGTACGGACGTGGAATTCGACAACGATCACAGCCGCCCCATACTCAACGAGCTGGACGCCGCGACGCCGGGCGCGCACTTTTTAACCGGCCAGATGGGCTGGGCGCCCATCGAAGAGTCGATCAATGGTACAATCGTATTCGACGGCTCCTTCTCCGGCGGCGGCGAAGCGGAGCTCGGCGTGCTCAAAGCGCCCGTCCGCCTGACCATCGAGGAGGGCGTTATCAGGGACGTGCAGGGCGGCGCGGAAGCGAAATTCATATCCAAGTGGCTGGCTGCCTTCCACGACGAGCGCATGTACCGCCTCGCCCATATCTCCTACGGCTTCAACCCCGGCTCACAGCTTAACGGCCTTTGCACCGAAGATGAGCGGGTGTGGGGCTGCACGGAGTGGGGC
>JAEWWD010000096.1 GCA_023396535.1 Bacillota bacterium | reverse complement strand
CCCGCCCCACAGGAGCCCCACCGCCCCCGCGCGCCGGAAATACGCAGCGCGCCGGGTCGTACGCCCATAAGAGGCGCATAGTATGCGATGCGCTGCGCGAACACAGTGCGCGCATACGCGCGATACCAGGACTCCACCAGTTCCTTCGCCCGCGCCTGTTCCGCCGCCGGCAGCAGCAGCAGTTTGCCCGCAAGCGTAACCCGGCGGACGGCGGGATCATAGCGCAGTTCCGTCTGCCCGCCCAGCAGGGGAAACGGGTCCCCGTCCCTGTACGTATGCGCCGCCTGCGGCATAGTCCGCATCTGGGCCTGTTTATTCAGAATCCATGAGGCTTTTTGACGTATGAAGCTTTCGATATAGGCCATGGGCAATCGCTTAGGCGCCCGCACGATCAGCCGCGCGTCCGGCGTAACCGTAAGCCCCAGCGATTTGCGGCGGGTGCGTATGAGCTCGTCTATTCTGACGGACGGTTCCCCCATGCTTCCTCCCCGGGATATGTTTTTATGCTTCCGGCACCGCCGGCGGTATCCTTCCGGCTCCGGCGCGATGCCCGGCTGATTTATCCTGATATTGTTATTATACCTTATGCGGACAGTTGCGGGCAACTTACCCGTTTGTGGCGAAAAACGGGCGGCATTGCAACAATATTAGCACTCCAGTGATTAGAGTGCTAAAGTTTCCAATTTCACAAAAATTACGCCACACTTGCGCAACAAATCGCGGGTATTATAAAGCCATAAAAGAAAGGCGGCGGATAAAGAAATTCACCGCAAGCAATACTAGAAAAGGAATTCAAAGGAGACATGAAGTATGTTTGGTTTGACGCCGTATCGCAGGAACAACATGACGGGCATTTCGAACTACTTTGACGATTTTGAACGGGCTTTCTTCGGCGGCATGCCCAGCCTGGGCTGGGGCGCCTTCCGGACGGATATCCTGGATAAAGGCGATAAATTCTTGCTGCAGGCCGAACTGCCCGGCGTAAACAAGGACGACATCAGCATCGACCTGGACGGGAACGACCTTGTCGTGAGCGTCAACAGGGAAGAGCGCAACGAGGAAAAACAGGAGAATTTCGTGCGGCGCGAACGCGTAAGCGGCTCGTACTGCCGCAGGTTCGACGTATCCAACATCGACGCGGAGAATATTACCGCCGCCTACAAGGATGGCGTGCTGGAGCTCTCTCTGCCCAAGCGGACCGAAGCCGGCCCCGCGGGCAGACGGATTAACATAGATTAAGCCGGAACTTCATTTGAATCTCCTCCAAACTCAAAACGTCGGAAGCGGGCAGTAATGCCCGCTTTTGACTGTCCCAAAAGTGCCTGCGGCACTTTTGGGAGATTTTCAGGAACCGCCTGCACCTTCGGTGCGGCCGGCGGTTCCTGCAAGGAAAGCCTTGCCCCGCAAGGCTTTTCGCTCGCGCCGTACACGCCGCCGCTCGCGAATGGAAGCCTCCGGAGGCTGCGGCCCCTGAACCCCTAAACTTGCAGGGCTTGTGAAGCTTCGGAGGACCTGAAGCCGCAAACGCCAAACTCCGCCGCTCGCGAATGGAAGCCTCCGGGGGCTGCGGCCCCTGACCCCTAAACTTGCAGGGCTTGTGAAACTTCGGAGAAACCTGAAGCCGCAAGCGCCGTACACGCCACCGCTGCAAATGCGGGCGGCACTATTTTTTTGCCCGCTGGTGTCCCTCCCCCACAGCGCGGTCGAAGCGGTACTGCGCCGCATCGACATCATCGAGCGTTCGCAGGCGCTGCCACCGCCAATCCGCAAGCGGCGAGCCGATGTATGCGACGGGGTTCGCTGCGCCCGCCGTTGCCGCGCGGCGCATTGCCTCCGCAAACATGTCCGGCTGCATGCCCGCGCCCCCGTATTCGCGCACGTAGCGCTCCGGCACCTCGAGCTGCACAGGCGTGGGCGCATGCCCGAACGCCGCCTGCCGCTCCGGACGGACGCCTCACGCGCGCGCACGCGCGTTATCGCGAACATCATCAACATCAAACTCTATTGTTTTCTTTTCTTTCCTTTGTGGTGTTTCCTGTGCCGCAAACGCGGGTTTCCACCCCGGTAAACCCATGTTTCCCGCGGTGATTTCAGTTTCGTCGTCTTCCCTGCCATATTCCGCGGGGGTTTCTTCCTCTAAAGCGGCGGTTTCCTCCCCCGGCAACATGATTTCATCTCCCAGCAGACGATGCTGTTCCGGCACGCGGCTGATTTTACGCCCGCTGTCCGCGCAGATGCGTTCGTACCGCTTCTGTATCCCCCGCGAGGTGAGGATACCGTACGCGCGGTAAAGCCCATCGTGGAAAAAGCCGATCTGCAGCAGCTTTTCGACGACCTCTATGACGGTCGCGTACAATTCCCTCTCGCCAACCTTTAACGCGATGGAGCGGGCGACATCCTCGTCGAACGCCGTGCAGTACCCCTCCCGGTAGATGCGGCACAGAAGGCGCACGAGTATCGCGTCGCCTACAAGCCCGAACTCCGCCGTTATTTTTTCGGCCTTGGGGTCTTCAAACAGGTCCACGTCCAGCGGAAAATACTCCAACCCCACCTTTTGCGGCCTCGCCATGCGTTCGCCCTCCCCTCGTTACAGTGGAAGCGAAAAACCGCCTCCCCCTGCCATGAGCATAGCAGATCGGGAGGCGGGAGATAAGACCAGAAGCATGTTGAGAGGGGGTTATGAGGGGTATTCTCGTACAGCAACTATTGTTATACAATGTATCTAGTTTCTGTAATATGATTTACTGTGAAAGTGGGTTCCGGCCTTGAATAAAAGTTTTAGAGATGAGGGGAAAACAATATATGATTTTTTATTTGAGTTCTATGTAAAATGCCCACAATGCGGCAAGTTTGCCTATGTAAAATCATTTCCAAATGAGAAAGGCTCCTATCTATTTTATGCGAAGAGAGTATTAACTTGCGATTATTGTGGATGCACAAAAATTTATAGGAATAAATTTGGTCCAGTAGAAAATGACTTTTCATTATGGTTGGATACAAACTACCACGGAAACAGGCTTTGGGCCTATAATTTAGCTCATTTAGAGTATATTGAAAAATATATAAACGCTACATTAAGGCAGGATTATGATAACAATATCGGATATAAAAATACGAGTATGCTCATACGTTTGCCAAAATGGTTAACGGATGGAAAGCACCGTAATGAGATACTAAAATGCATTGAAAAAATGAAAGCTACATTGCCCCTAAAATATACAAAGCCATAATTATCAATAGATTTTACCACGCTTATCAGCGAATAAATTTATTGGAGGAAAAAGTGAGCGTTATTTCTGAATCCGCTAAACAAATGTACATAGTTGTAATTAGTCAGTTTGTAGCATGTCCGGATGGAGTATTGTTTAATTGGGAATATTCCAGAGAATTCAATATTGGTGATAAAGTAAAGTTCTTGGATGACTATGAAGATGTAAATGTAAGGCAAGACCACTTAAAATGGAAAATCAGATTTCAATGTGAAGACGGAAGTATTTATTCGGCATCACAGTTATATTTCGTCACATTAGAAGAATGGGGAGAAATCGTCCAATACTTTATTAATAGACCGCTTAATGTTCACGACTAGCCATGCACCCCCCACGCATAACCCGCTCCTTCCCTCCCCAAACTAAACGCCAAACCACATATAAAGGAGCATGCCCTATGAAAAAGACGCCGACAGAAACGCTGCTTCCGGCCACGCCGGATAACGCCAAGCATAAGTCCAGACAGGTAAGCAAGAAAAACGGAGCGACGAACACCCAAAACGCATCCTCCCCGGATTTATCCGGAAAGACCGGCTACAGCAAATAAGCGGATAAACAAAAAAGCCCCTATCGGGGCTTTTCGTTTTCGATCAGTTATATCCTTGCGACTCCCGACTTTCTCGCGGCTTCGGCCACGGCGGCGGCGACTGTCTTGCCAACGCGCGGGTCGAACGCCTTGGGGATGATGTACTCGGGGGAAAGCTCTTCCTCCCCGATCAGCCCCGCCAGCGCATACGCCGCCGCAAGCTTCATATCGTCGTTGATGTCGCGCGCGCGCACGTCGAACGTCCCGCGGAATATGCCCGGGAAGGCCAGCACGTTGTTGATCTGGTTCGGGTAATCGCTGCGCCCTGTCGCGATAACTGTCGCCCCGCCCGCTTTCGCGTCGTCCGGGAATATTTCGGGCGTGGGGTTCGCGCAGGCGAACACGATGGCGTCACGAGCCATGCCCTTCACCATATCCGCCGTCACCGTGTTGGGGGCGGATACGCCTATGAATATGTCCGCGCCCACGAGCGCGTCCGTAAGCGTTCCTTTCTTTTTAGCGCGGTTGGTGAGAAGCGCCATTTCATCCTTCACGGGGTTCATGCCCTCCGGCCTGCCCTCGTAGATAATGCCTTTTCTGTCGCACAGCGTCACATCCGTAAACCCGTCGCTCAGCAGCAGCCGCGTTACGGAGATTGAGGCCGCGCCCGCGCCGTTGACCACGACTTTGACGCTTTCTTTCTTCTTGCCCACGACTTTCAGCGCGTTCACCAGCCCCGCCAGCGTCACCACCGCCGTGCCGTGCTGGTCGTCGTGGAATATGGGGATGTCGCACTTCTCTTTGAGCTTCTTCTCAATTTCAAAACAGCGGGGCGCGGCGATATCTTCTAAGTTTACGCCGCCGAACGAGCCGGATATGAGATAGATGGTGTTGACGATATCGTCCACGTCCTTGCTCTTGACGCACAGCGGGAACGCGTCCACATCCCCGAACGCCTTGAACAATACGCACTTGCCTTCCATAACGGGCATGCCCGCCTCGGGGCCGATATCGCCCAAGCCCAGCACGGCTGTGCCGTCCGTTACCACCAGGCACAGGTTATGCCGCCGCGTCAGCTCGTAGCTTAAATCTACGTCCTTCTGTATTTCCAGGCAGGGCTGCGCCACGCCCGGCGTGTAGGCAAGCGACAGGTCTTCCCGCGTTTTCACGGGCACCGTCGCCACCACCTCGATTTTCCCTTTCCACTCCGCATGCCTTTTCAACGACTCTTTTGCGTAGTCCATCCGCCCTGTTTCCTTTCGCGCTCAATATTTACAGGCCGCCACCGGCCAATCTGTACGGAAATATGAAACGTTATGCCTGGGCTGGCTGCTCTACGATCTCCACCGCGTCGCCCGGGCGCACCAGCCCGCCTTGTAATATGCGCACGAATATGCCCTCGGTGGGCATTACGCATTTGCCCACGCGTTTGAACACCTCGCAGTGTTGGTGGCATTCCTTGCCGATCTGCGTCACCTCGGCGAGCGCTTCCCCCAGCTTGAGCCGCGTGCCCACGGGCAGGGTGTAGAGCTCCATGCCCTCTGTGGTGATGTTCTCGGCGAATATGCCGGGGGTCAGGTCGTTTAGCCCCAGCGCGATCATTTTATCTATGCTTTCCTGCGCCAGCAGGCTGACCTGCCTGTGCCATTTGCCGGCGTGGGCGTCCCCTTCAAAACCGAATTCCTCAATCAATACGCCCTGCTCCGCCGGGCGCTTGATGGTACCTTTTTTGTCGCTGAGATTGATGGATACGATGCGCGCCATATTACCCTCCGATTCGGTCCATGCTTTTGCTGGGCGTAAAGCCCTCCGTGAATGTATGCCCAACGGGCTTTCCGTAAATCGCCTCGCGGATAACGCGAAGGAGCGCGTCGTCCGTGCTCTCGCTGAGCGCCTCCTTGAGCGACACCTCGCGGTTATACCCCAGGCACGGGCGGAGCATGCCGTCGCTCATCACCCGCACGCGGTTGCAGTTGCCGCAGAATTTATGCGATACGGGGCTGATTAGCCCCACGCGTCCACGATACCCGTCCACCGCGTATTCCTCGGCGGGCTGCCCCGCGTAGCGCGGGGGTAGGGGCTTGAGCCACGGCCGCGGGCCGAGTATATCCTCCGGCGGCACGCGGCGGGACATATCCCCTTCCGCGTTCATGGGCATCAATTCGATAAAGCGCACGTCGACGGGCTTGTCCTTCGTGAGCGCTATAAAATCGTCTATCTCGTCGTCGTTTACCCCGCGCAGCAGCACCGCGTTGAGCTTGAGCGGCAGCAGCCCTTCTTTTAGCGCCTCTTCTATGCCCGTGAGCACGGGCGCGATATCCCCGCCCGTCATTTCGCGGTATCTTGCGGGACGCAGCGAGTCGAGGCTGATGTTCAGCCGCGTAAGCCCCGCTTGTTTGAGTTTCTTCGCCATGCCCGGCAGGTGCTGGGCGTTGGTCGTCATGGCGAGCTCCTCTATGCCGGGGATTTCGTGCAGCAGGGTGATGATTTCGATTAAATCTTTGCGCAGCATGGGTTCGCCGCCCGTCAGCCGGATTTTGTTTACGCCAAGCTCCGCCATCACGCGCGCGACGCGCGCGAATTCTTGCGCACTCAGTTCCTGCGCCTTGGGGCAGTGGCCCTCGGCCTTGCGGCAGTACGTGCACATAAGCGTGCACCGCTCCGTCAATGAAAGGCGCAGGTATTCTATGCTGCGCCCGAGATGATCCTTCATGCGTTTCCCTTCGTGCGTGTGAATTCGCCGGATTTTCCGCCGGTCTTTTTCAGTAGCTGCACACTCTCGATCGTCATGCCGCGGTCGACGGCCTTGCACATATCGTATATGGTCAGCGCCGCTACGGAAGCCGCCGTCAGCGCCTCCATTTCCACGCCGGTTTTGTACATGCAGCGCGCCGTGGCGGTGATGAGCACCGTATCCGGCTCTTTCGCCTCCAGCGCGACCTCCGCGCCGTCTATGGGCACGGGGTGGCACAGCGGAATGAGTTCGTGCGTGCGCTTGGCGGCGAGTATGCCGGCCACGCGCGCCACGGCGAACACATCCCCCTTGGGCATGCCGCCCGATTGTATGAGCGCGAGCGTTTCAGGCCGCATGCGCACGGCGGCCTGCGCCACGGCTTCGCGCCGGGTTTCGACCTTTGCGCCCACATCCACCATTTGCGCTCTGCCTTTTTCATCCAAATGCGTCAGTTCCATATGCCTCCGGCGGGAGGGACGATGCGCGGCCGCCTTTGGCCCGCTATTCTCCCGCAAATATAAGCCTTATGAAGAACGATACCACAGCCGCGCCCGTCGCGCAAGCCGGTCAGATCACGCACATAGCGCGCCATTTTCCGCCGCGCCAGCGCAGCGTGAACGCGATTGTGCGCGCCACCCAGTCGATATACATGGCGTACCACACGCCGATCACGCCCATGTGAAGCTGGACGGCCAACAGATAGCTGAAGCCCACGCGGAATATCCACATGGTCGATACCGATATGATCATGGTGAAGCGCACGTCCCCCGTGGCGCGCAGCGCGTGCCCGAGCGGGAACGCCGTAGGCCAGAACAGGAGCTGCGCCACAAGCAGGGATACGAGTATATTCCGCGCCAGCTCAGCCGTTACGGCCTCGACGCCAAACAGGGCGAGTATCCAATCCATGAGCAGATACACGCTCACGCCCAGCACGGCTTTGGCGCCATACGCCATCCTAAGCATGCGCTTCACATTGCCTGCCGCCTGATTGTCCTCCCCCGCGCCCATGCATTGGCCGACGACCGTGATCATGGCGAGGCCTATCGCCGAGCCGGGCACCATGACCATGCTGCTCACGCTGCCAGCTATGGCGTTGGCGGTGATGGCGGCGGTGCCGAATCCCGCGATGATGCCCTGCGTCATGAGCTTGCCTATATGGAACATGCCGTTTTCAATGCCGCTCGGTATGCCGATGTTGAGTATACGGCGGATCATATCCGCATGGAAACGGAATTTGCCCTTGAATTCCAGCCACACGGCGTTGTGGCGGCTGCTGATCAGCCGAAGCATGACGAACGCGGCAACCGCGCGCGAGAGCAGCGAGGCCGTGCCCGCCCCCATGACGCCCCAGTGGAAGCCGTATATGGTCAGCGCGTTGCCGCCAATATTGATGAAGTTGATGAGTATCGACGTCATCATGGCGACCTTACTGTTGCCCATGGCGCGAAACATGCCCGCTATGGAATTGTACACGGCGAGAAACGGGTAAGACGCGGCGGAAAGATAGAAATAGAGCCGGGCGTTTTTCATAACGTCCGCCTCAATGCCGCCGAACAGCAGCCGCAGGATATGTCCGTTGTACAGGGCGGATACCGCTGCAAGCGCCATCGCGGACAGCGTGACCACAACCACGAGCTGCTTTCCCGCTTCCCGCGCGCCCTCGGCCTGCTGCCGCCCCAGATACTGCGCTATTACCACCGCGCCGCCCGCACTGAGCGCGGACAGCACCTGTATCATCAGATTGTTGACCGAGTCGACCAGCGAAACGCCGGATACAGCCGCCTCGCCCACTCCAGATATCATGACAACGTCCGCCAGGCCTATCATCATGGCCAGCCCCTGCTCGACCATTATGGGTACGATGAGCCGGATAAGCGACTCCAGGGAGAACAGCGGCCGTGTCAGCGACTGCTCCGTTTCCATAGCATCCTTCTAACTTCAGATTTTATAATACTGTTCCACATCCACCACAAACACCGTCGCCCCGCCCACCGTGATCAGCACGGGGGAATGCAGGCTGTCCGCCGTGACGCCGGGCAGCGCGTAGGACGCCGTTGTCAGCACCTCGCGGCGCGAGGAGGCGCTTTTGATGATGTTCAGGGTTTCAGGTAAGCGATCCTCTTCCACGCCTATCATGAGCGTGGTGTTCCCGCCGCGCAGCACCCCGCCGGAGCTTGAAATGCGCGTTACGCTGAGGTTATGCTGCACCAGCTCTTTGGTAAGGTTCTTGACGTCGTCCCGCTGTACGATCGCAAACAACAGCTTCATGGCTGCTCCCCCTTTCCCATCGCATATCCCCTTGAGGATTTTCAGGCTTCCGCCATTACAGCAACATATTTATATATGCTTTACATTAAGTATATCGACATCCGCCCGCGCGCGCAAGCATCCCCTGACGCCGCGCTTTTTATTTATATATCTAATGCAAGTTCAAATACGCATGCATTACTCATTTATCGGATGCTCTTTAGACCTGATTTCATGGCTAACTGCCTCAGAAACGGATGGTACATGGCTGGGGATTTCAGGTTTTTCATGAGCAGATTCAACCTGATATCCATTGCCTTTCGTTTATATCTGTCCATAAATCCGTCTATTCCTTCTTCAAGACACTCAGCCAGGTATAGAGAGCTTTTTAATGCATAGCTGATCCCTTCCGCGGAACTGGGGCTGATAGCCCCGGCAGCTTCCCCGATCAGGGCTACGCCATATCTTCCCGCACAAAACTGCGATGCTTTCCTGGGCCTATAGATATATGCGCCCTCTGTTTTGATTTTATGATCAAAATGGAAGCCTAACCGCGTTAATTTCGCTTTCAAAACAGCAAACTTCTCCCGCGCATTCGCCTCAGGTCTGAGGGCTGACCCTAATACCAAACAGTTTTCCTTGGGTATGATCCAGGAATAGAAGTCGCTGATCTCCTCATCGAAGATCGCTGTGAAATAAGGGATATGACAGGGATATGTAAACCATTCCTGAATGGAGATGTACGTTTCAGGAACATTTCTATCTTTACCGATCAACTTCCTTAAACACGAATCGGCGCCGTCAGCGCCTACGATAATCCTTGTCTTTGCGGATAGTTCCTGTTTATCATGAACATACCTGATCTCATATCCTCCCGGTATTTCAGTAAAGTTCTTAAAGAAGGAGTTGAATTTTTTATCAACGCCGGCCGGAAGTATGGAGACCAGCCATCTGTCGAATTTCTCCCTGTCCATATTAAAGTAGAATCTCTGATACAGCCTTTCCATGTTGTTGGTAAGATCAATGGCTCTTACAGCAAAAAGTTGCGGGTTAACCAGAATATCCTTCGGCAGCCATAAACCCAGCTTTGCAATCATTTTCTGAGCGTCAGGCGCCAACAACCCTCCACAGCATTTATTTGCAAGGTTTTTAGGATTCTCATTTCCCAGGTCCCGTTTATCCAGCAATAAAACCTTATATTTGTTGGCAATTAATCGCGCGAGGTTCGCCCCTGCGGGGCCCGACCCTACAATGGCAACATCATACATGAAGCAAGCCTCCTTTATGCGGTATCATAAAGTACGTTATGCCGTTTGTCAATATAAAATTATTGTTTTTCAATAATACTTTATTGTTTTTCAATATTATATGAAACATCTGAACCCGCGCGACAGGGGTGAATATCTTTTGAGCCGCTAAGCGCAAAGCCAAAAAAACGCCGCTCCGTTCAGCCCCGGAAATTCCGGAGCCCTCCTTTTATCAAGACTCGCGTCCTTTTCCGGAAGAAATCTGGAAGTTAGCTATAAACCGTTCGCTTTTTCTGCCGATAGGAATAATACCGTACTTTATTCAGTACGAACTGTGGGTGAAAAATGAAACTGCTCAGCTCAATTTCACGGGATATCGCCCCGGATATGCTGCCGGGCCTGAAAAAACGCATGACGGAGGACAATATCAAACGGGGCAGAGTGCTTGCAGCCGCCTCCGTGTTCAGCGTGTTTTTTTACGGGCTGCTCAACATTGGCGCCGCATCGCTCAAATTGAGCGAACAGTATGCCTTTTTTACCTATTTATCTATATATGCGCTTCTGATAGTGCTCAATACCGCGTATCTGTTACTTACGCAAAAGCTCAAAACGCTGGATCACCTGACCGAAGAGGAAGTGCGGCAGGTCCACAGATGGATACTGGTGTATCTGGTACTGTTTGCGACCTGGTGCAGCGTGGTTTCCGTATTGACGCAGCCCATGTACGGGCAGATTACGATGTATATGGTGGGCACAATGGTATGTTCCATCACGTTTTTGATTGACGACAGGGAACTGCTGATACTGTCTTATATCCCGGCAATCGTACTGGCCATCGGGCTGCCGCACTTTCAGCCCTCTAAGGATATACTGCTTGGAAATTACGCGAATCTCCTGTTCTTCTTTGCGGCGTGCTGGATTATGTCCCGAATCTCCTTCCGCAAATACTGCAGCGATTATACGGCGCACACGCTGCTTGAGCGGGCCAACAGCATGCTGGAACGGCAGATGCGCCAGAACGAGCTCATGACCATGCGGCTTGAACAGGCAAACGGCCGACTCAGGATGCTCTCGCAATACGACGAGCTGACGGGCGCCTGCAATCGCAGGCGCTTTCGGGATTATGTAAGCACGGCGCTGGAGACCCAAACGCAGGGTTCGCGTCTTTCCATCATCATGCTGGACGTCGACCATTTCAAGCAATACAACGACCTCAACGGGCACACCGCGGGCGACAGGCTTCTTGTGCAGATTTCCGGGCAAATCCGCGCCGAGCTGCGCAAATCCGAGGATGCGTTTGTCCGGTGGGGCGGGGACGAGTTCCTGATTGCCTCCTTTTCGGCGGATGAACCGGAGTTTACAAGTATTGCGGAAAATATACGCCAGCGGATACTTTTCTTGTCCGGCTCTTCCTTCGGCAAGGCCGCCGCCAAAGTAACCATAAGCTGCGGCATTTGCAGCCTGTCCATACGCGGCAGGGAGGATGTCAGCCGCTGCATTGAGCTTGCGGACAGGGCGCTGTATGAAGCAAAATCCTCCGGCCGCAACTGCATCCGGATAGCCCCTGCGGGGGAAGCAACCCCTTCAGGCCGTCCGGAGCCTATTCTTCCTTTTCCCGCCACAGCGAAAGAAGCTGCACAAGATCCTCACGGAATTCCTTTGTAGTCTGCTCCGGCTGTCGTTTGAGCGTTTCGAGAACCTCCAATTCGAAGCACTCGCAGCCGTATTCCTTCCATTGCTCCTGCAGCTCGCGATCCATGAACGGGTCCGCGGATGAATCCTGACCGATCTTCATAACTTTCGCGAATTCCAGTTTGCTTTTCTGCCCTTTCAGGTTGGGAGTCGCCTGCGGCGCGCTCTTCCAGCCCGTTTTCGTATTGACATAACGGTAAACGCCGCCTATATCGTCCATTTCCTTATAGGCGCGAATGATTGCGCGCCTGTCCGGTTTGTTTGCCATATATCTTCCATCCTATCCGTCAGTATTCACTTTCCAGTTTGTCCAGCATGCCGTCAATAGCGGCAAGGAGCGTTTCATCCGCCCGACCGAGAATGCGTTCAAACCGCTCGGCCCTTTTCTGCAGCACCAATTTGCGCTCCAACTCGCGCATTTCCTCTTCAATGGCCTCGCACTCGCCCGCGGCGCAGCGTGCGCGCAGCGCGTGAAGGGAGCGCATTTCAAGCTCCGCTTGCAGCGTTTGCGTCAACTCCCGCGCATGCCGCCCTTCATCGGCGATGATCTCCGGCGGCACCGAAAAATAGGCGGCGAGCACGCGGAGCCGGTCCGCCGGGATGGGCCGCCTTCCCTTGATCCAATCCGTGAACTGCTGCGGGGAAATATTGAGCTCCCGGCAAATACCTATGGCGTTTCGTTTGCCATGGAACACCAGATGCTCGAGCACCGTTTTCCTGCGCAACGCGTCTGCGGGTTTCTTGCCTGCGCCTGCCATACAAATCTCCTTTCGCCGCCAGATTAATTTTCTTCACTGCCCAAGGCGTCTGGATTTTTCCAGTAACGGCTGCCATCCGGCACGCGCAGCAGGAAGCCCTCGTCCACCAGTTCGCGGCGTACCAGAAAATAATCGTTGAAGGTGTGCAGCGAGCTCAGAAGCGCGCTGATTTCACGCTCCGTATAGTCCCTGTCCTCAATCTGTTCGTACAGATAGCGCAGCACGGCAACGCGCGCCCCGCGCCTGACGGGCAATTGCCTGACCTTACCCTCTTCATCCAGAAATTGCTTGATGCTTTGCATGATTCTCCTCTTCGCCTTCGCGAATAAAAACGACGTATTTTACGTCATTATATCACTGACATAAAATATGTCAAGCTAATATATCATGCCGTATACAAAGAGGTTCGATGCTATTACAATTGTCATTTTAGGTTTGGCGGCAACACACTGTTTCCCTGCCCCTGACAGGCGATATACTGTATGAGGCCGCGAGCCACACCCGCCCCCGGTAACAGAATATTGAGCCGGTTGCGCGCAGCCCGCCTTTCAGCCGTCCGGGCCTGTTTCACCTGCTATCCCCTCTGTACAACGCCAGGTGGGGCCGGTATACTGTTATAGATTATGAATGGGAGATTTTGAACATGGACAGGCTGCAGGAGATCGAACGGACCATCATTAAAACATACCGGAAGGAGATATGGCGGAACTTCGCGTTCGCCGTA
>JAEWWD010000254.1 GCA_023396535.1 Bacillota bacterium | reverse complement strand
TCCTTGGGAAGCTTACGCCATTGAGGAAACTCCGCGCAGCCGGAATGCCATGCAGGTTATGGCGGAAACTGACGGCATGATCTGGGAGATTTGCGGTAATTCCATAGGCGGCGGCAATATTGTCATTGAACGGATCAACGGTCTGGAGGTCTGTTTGGATGGAAACGCATGGGAAGTGATGGCTTCCACCGATAACGATGCTTTGATGCAGGAACTGCATAGCTTCCTTTCCGGGCTGGACGGCTATAAATCCGCTGTTTCCGGTCAGGTTTTAGGGAAAGACTTCCTTTGCTGCGGCGTGTTTTCTCAGGAGCCGCCCGCAGCAGCAGCCCTGCCGCCTTCTCTAAGGCAGGCAGAGGAAGAGTCGCTGCTAATCTGGCGGGTGGTTCCGCCCTTATATAAATTCAGGGATTCCGGCAGTCCTCCTCTTTTCACTACATTCGCCGGACTTTTGGAGTTGTGCCGGGACCGTGAAATTCTGGATGTCATTCTGGAGTATGAAAGCCGCCGCAGTAATGTGAACAGGCAAGACGTGCTCTCGGAAGCGGAATACCTGGTGGAGGTAATCGCCTCGGCGTTGGAAAAAGGAGAAAACGAGCCTATCGATCTCGTAGGGCGGCTTACCGATCCCGAGGACGGCAAGAAAATACTCAACTGGTCTCAGTCAGGAAAAACCGTCTTGAATGAGCTGTTTTCCAGGGCTTTAGGCCGGGCCATGATACTGGCCCAGTTAAACGCCGCTTCGGAACGGATCGTGGCGGCGCCTACGGGAGGCGCCGCCGGCGCTCTGCCGGGCGCTCTCTTCTCGGCGGCGGAGCGTTATGGCAAAGACACAAGGGAGCTTGCCAAGGCATTTCTGGTGGCGGCGGCCATAGGGGTTATTGTAGGAAACCAGGCCTCCTTTTCAGGCACCGTCGGCGGCTGCCAGGGCGAGATCGGCATAGGGGCCGCCATGGGAGCCGGCGGCATCATCTGGCTGGCCGGAGGAACCGCGGAGCAGATCATTCAGGGAGCCGCCATCGCCTTAAAAAACGTGCTGGGTTTAACCTGCGATCCTCCGGCAAGTCCCGTGGAAGTACCCTGCATCAAACGCAATGCCATGGGAACGTCCATCGCCTTCTTTGGAGCGGAAATGGGACTGGCGGGGATCAGCTCGGCTATCGCCCCCGATGATGTGGTTTCAGCACTGGCTCAGACGCAGAGATTAATGCCAACGGAACTGAAATTCTCACACTGCGGCGGCCTGGCCGCCACAGCATCCGGTCAGGAGCTGAACAGACAGTGGCAGGAACGCCTAAAAACTCTGATCTAAACCGTGCCCGTAGTCGACACAAAAGCCGCGCAAAAACATGCGCGGCTTTTAATCGTTTCCCCAACTCAGAGGTGTTTGTCGATCATCTGCGCAAACGCCTGCTTGGATTTCGCGCCGATGGATTTCTCAGCGATCTGTCCGTTTTTGAATACAATAACGGTCGGTATGGTCATTACCTGGAAACGTTCGGCAAGTTCGGGCTGCTCATCCACATCCACCTTACACACCTTCGCTTTGCCTTTGTACTCCGCCGCCAGCTCTTCAATAACGGGGCCTATCATGCGGCAGGGTCCGCACCAGGTAGCCCAGAAGTCGACCAGCACGGGTTCGGGCGAAGCGAGCGTAGCGTCGAATGTCTCCCTCGTTAAATAAAGCAAATCATTGGACATCTTCCTTACCTCCCACAGTTTCTTGGCTTGATTCTATACTTATCATGCGCGGACGGAGTGTCTCCATGCGCGCAAACCTCGGTTCCAACAGATGCAGCAACACATATACAAGTCCGGCGGACCCAAGGCCTATCAGCATGCCTGCAACATTGCTGATTCGTATCCCCAGCGCAATGCCCAGAAGAAGCGCGCACAGGGGCAATATATACGCAAGCAGACTCGCCCTGAGCAGGCCTTTTTCGTGCAGCTCAACCCGCACTGAGTCCCCCACGCGCGCATGCAGCGTGTTGGGGATTTCCACCTGCGCCTCGTTTTCACCTATCGTCATGCACGCGCCGCAGTTGGCGCAGGCCTTTGTCCGCATAAAACGCACGGTAGCGTTCTCTCCATTCGTTTGAGTAACCACTCCATATTGCAGCACAGTTCTCCCTCCTTACGCCTTAACATGCCCCGATTGTTCGGCCGCCACTCCCGCCCTTGCAGATCGGAACCCGGATACGCGTTATTCAATATCCAGCTTGATATGCAGTTCCCTGAGCTGCTTTTCATCTACGGGGTCGGGCGCGTCCGTCATGGGGCAGGACGCGTTCTGCACTTTGGGGAAGGCTATCACGTCGCGTATGGAGCTTGCGCCTGCAAGCAGCATAGCCAAACGGTCCAGGCCGTACGCAAGGCCGCCGTGCGGCGGTGTACCGTATTTAAACGCCTCCATCAGGAAGCCAAATCTTCGCCACGCCTCTTCTTTGGTAAAGCCCAGCGCGCTGAACATACGCTCCTGCAGCTCGGAAGAATGGATACGGATGGAACCGCCGCCGATCTCGTTGCCGTTAAGCACGATATCATACGCTTTTGCGTGCACCGCGCCCGGATCGCTTTCGAGCTTATCGATATCTTCGTCCTTCGGGTGCGTAAACGGATGATGCATGGCAAAGAAACGGCCTTCGTCCTCATCCCACTCCAGCAGCGGGAAATCCGTTACCCAGAGCAAATCGTAAGTGTTGGGCTTGATGAGCTCAAGGCGTTTGGCCAGTTCCAGACGCAGCGCGCCGAGAGACGCATATACAACGCTGTTTTTATCGGCTACGAAGAACAGAATATCCCCCGTCTGCGCGCCGGCGCGCTCGCAGATACCCTGCAACTGCTCCGGAGTGAGGAATTTCGCAAAGGTAGCTTGCGGGCCTTCCGCTTTCATGGTCAGCCAGGCAAGACCCTTTGCCTTGTAGGTTTTCACATGCTCGGTCAGAGCGTCTATTTCGCGGCGCGAAATCTTATCCGCCGCGTCCTTCACATTGATACAGCGCACGCTGCCGCCATTTTCCACCGCGCCCGCAAATACGCCGAAGCCGCAGCCACGCACGATATCGCTTATATCGACGAGCTCCAGCCCAAAGCGCGTATCCGGCTTATCCGAACCGAAGCGGTCCATCGCCTCCTGATAAGGGAAGCGCCGCAGCGGCAGGGAGATTTCCACGCCTAGTTCTTCCTTGAACAGCCGCGCGAGGAAGCCTTCGTTGACGGCGATGACGTCGTCCTCTTCCACAAATGACATCTCAAGGTCTATCTGCGTGAATTCCGGCTGACGGTCCGCGCGGAGATCCTCGTCGCGGAAGCAACGCGCGATCTGCATATACCGGTCATATCCTGACAGCATCAGCAACTGCTTGAACTGCTGCGGGCTCTGCGGCAGCGCGTAAAACGCGCCGGGATGTACGCGGCTGGGTACAAGATAATCGCGAGCGCCCTCCGGCGTGCTCTTGGTGAGCATGGGGGTCTCAATTTCAAGAAAACCCTGTTTAGAAAAATAGTTGCGCGCGATGCTCGCAATCCTGTGCCGCAGCATGAGGTTGCGCTGCATGGCGGGGCGGCGAAGGTCAAGATACCGGTATTTCAGGCGCAGCAATTCGTTGGTGCGCGTATCGTCGCCGATCTCGATGGGCGGGGTTTCGGATTTTCCGAGTATTTTGAAATCCTGCACCAGCACCTCATACGCGCCCGTTTGCATGCGTGGGTTGACCATGTCCGGCGTACGGCGTGCAAACGTACCGCGTACCGCCAGCACATATTCGGAACGGATGCTTTGCGCCTTTTCAAACACGTCAGCAGGAAGGTCGCTTGAGGAGAACGTCACCTGCATGATGCCGGTGCGGTCCCGAAGGCCTACGAATATCAGAGCGCCAAGGTCGCGACGGGCGTTCGTCCAGCCCATCAGCGTCACCTCGCTGCCAACATCCGCTTCGCCAAGACCGGTGCAGTAATGCGTTCGTTTCCAGCCGCTCAATAACTCACTCATACAATACTCCTTCTATTTCAGGCATATGCTCATTATTGTATTGCGCGGGCGATTTCCTCCGCGTCAAGGCTTACCTGCCTCTCCTCGCCCGTTGCCATGTTCTTCAGCTTGATTCTGTTTGAGCTGAGCTCGTCCTCTCCAAGTACGGCCACGTAACGCACCCCCAGCTTGTCCGCATACTTGAATTGCGCCTTGAAGCTGCGGCCGACATGGTCGCATTCCGCACGAAGGCCAACGCCCCGCAGGGCAAATGCCAGCGCGAAGCCCTTCAGCCGCGCTTCGTCCCCCATAGCGGCTACATATACGTCGCAGGAGCAGGGCGCCGGGATTACGATTCCCTGGTTTTCCGCCACAAGCAGCAAGCGCTCGAGACCCAGACCAAAGCCCACCGCCGGCAGGGATGGCCCGCCGATTTCTTCCACAAGGCCGTCGTAACGGCCGCCGCCGCACACGGTACCCTGGGAGCCGATGTGGGTGGATATGATCTCGAACACCGTGCGCGTATAATAATCGAGACCGCGCACGATATACGGATCCACCGAATAATCGACGCCCATCGCGTTCAGGCAGGCCTTCAGTTCATCCATATGTCCGCTGCATTCGTCGCAGAGATAATCGAGTATGATGGGCGCTTCGGCAGTGATACGCTTGCAGGCGGCTTCCTTGCAGTCCAGCACGCGCAGCGGATTCTTTTCAAGGCGTTCCTTGCAAGTTTCACAGAGTTCGCCGACATGGCCGTGCAGGTATTCCTTGAGCGCGGCATGATAGTTTGGACGGCATTTGGGGCAGCCGATGCTGTTGATATGCACGGCAAGATCGCGTACGCCCACGCGGCGGAACAGTTCCAGCGCCACGCCGATGCATTCCGCGTCCGCGCTGGCTCTTTGCGCGCCGAAGAGCTCTATGCCGAACTGATGGTGCTCGCGCAGGCGGCCCGCCTGCGGTTTTTCATAGCGGAATACGGGGCAGTTCAGGTAATACATTTTCGTGGGCTGCGCATCGCTGAATAGTTTATGCTCCACAAACAGCCGCACGACGCCCGCCGTTCCCTCGGGCTTGAGCGTAATGGAACGGCCGCCCTTATCCTCGAACGTATACATTTCCTTCTGCACGATATCCGTGGTATCCCCCACGCCGCGCAAGAAAAGCTCCGTATGCTCGAAAACGGGCGTACGCACTTCCGCAAAGCCGTAGCGCTCGCAGATTTCGCGCGCCAGGCCTTCAACATACTGCCATTTGTAGCTTTCCTGCGGGACGACGTCCCTCGTGCCCTTCGGGGCCTGTAACGCCATTGCTCATTTCCTCCAAATCCACAAATGCATAGAAGGCCCCCCATCCTGATAGGGACGGGAGACCCGCGGTACCACCCTGATTGAGCCTATTAAGACTCCGCTTTGCGCCGCTAACGCCGGCTTACGTCCCCGCCTGAGCCAAAAACAGGGTTCAGCGGGGCGGCTCCCGGGTGTCCTTCACAAACAGCGCCGGCCGATGCGGCTTACAGCCGCGACCGCATCTCTCTTATGCCGCGCAGTCCGTTACTCTCCCTGTCATCACCTTTGTCGTCTTATTATATCGGGACGACAATGTGCTGTCAATCTCGCACGGCAAAAGCATCTGCATCCGCTCTTCTTCAATGCCTTTTCCGACTAAAACCGCTCAAATCATAAAATTCATGGAAGAACCTGAAGATATTCGTGCTTTTTACTAAACTAAGAAATAATTATGTCGATATATGATATAACACGTCGTGCGACACGGCAGTACGTGTCCGCATATGAAATTGAATAAGGAGATCATCATTGGATTCAGTGATAATCGCAATGATTCTGGTTGCCGTACTGGCGGGTGGAATCGTAACTTTTGTACACCAAGGCCGCACAAGAATATGGGGTCTTATTGCCATATTGCTGAGTGTCGGCATTAGCATCATTTTATACAATTTTACCTGCCTGCTTCCCAACTGGAAAAACGTGCTGCTAACAACAAGCGCATGTATCATTATACTGGTTGCCTTTTATTTTCTGCTGGCTATAGGCAATATACGCCGTAATCGCCCCATGAACGCCACGCTGATGCAGAATATGGATCGAGAGGCGGTTATTCCACCCTCTTGCACGCCCGTCCCAATATCGGATTGTAAGTCGTCCGTTCTGCCGACCCCCGCTAAGACCGTGAAAGGAAAAAAAGCCGCTTCCAGAGTCGTTTTAAAGCAATTCCCTATCGCATACGCAAAAAAAGCGCGGCGGTCTGCTGCAGTTGAATATACCCCTATCCTTGCGCACAACAAAACACCACATGAATCGCCGGCCGAAGCCGTGCTCCCGGAGCCCGTGTTGCCTGCAGAAAACACCGGCGTTGCAGCGCTAAATGTACCAGAGCGGTTCGATGGCGAAATCGCAGAACGAATTTGCTCCTCCAGCATGGAGGATGAAGTAATAAAAGCCGATGAGGCTTCGGAGCAGCTTGAAAAGGTGCCGGCCGACCCCTCATATATCACGCCATCTGCACAGACACACTTAACAAAAAATGAAGCTCCCGGTCAGTTTGACGAAACGCACTCTGAACCCACATATATCGCATCGCCTGCGGAACCACGCCTGGTAGAATATGAAACGCTTGGTCAGTCTGTCGAAGCGCCCACCGAATCCGAATATATCGTATCATCTGCACAGACGCGCTTGGTAGAATATGAAACCCCTAGCCAGTCTGTCGAAGCGCACTCTGAACCCGAATATTTCACATTGTCTGCGGAACCATGCTTGGAATATGAAATCCTTGGCCAGCCTGACGAAGCGCGCACCGAATCCGAACATATTGCATCATCTGCACAGACGCGCTTAGTAGAATATAAATCGCTTGATCGGTCTGACGAAGCGTGCACCGAGTCCAAGATATTCAAGTCTGTGGAAAGCGGTGACTTGGGCGCTGAGAATAATTCTGAGCATCCAACAAAACAAATTGCATCGGAACCGTCGCAAACGTCATTTAAGGACGATATGGAAGAAATTATCCAATTGGTATCCGCGAAGCGATACGCCGATGCGCAGACCGGCATATTCAAAATGATCAGTTCAGGTTATACCATGACGGCTAATGACAAGCAGCAGCTTCTATTAATCATGAAACTGTTAAGGGAAAAGGAAAAAAGAGCGGATGGAGCAACGCACACACGCTGAAATGCGCAAAGGGAGCACAAAAGAAACGTTCGGCATGGTTGTAAGTGCTACGGCAATCTTTCTGATTGTATTTCTGGGTGCGCTTTCAGGGGTAAAAAAGACGACCGGGGCGCCAATGTTTGCGCCAAACACCATTATCAATGGAATTGACTTAGGCGGGTTAAGTTTTGACGAAGGAAAAGCGCTTATTCTTGCTTACGACAGTGCCCGCCTTGATAAAATCGAGATTAAAATACTCTATAATGGGGCTGCGGCATCGTTACGCGCGGGGGATTTGGGGATCTCCACCAATGCACAGCAGGCTCTCAGCATCGCATATACGCGTAACAAACTGGGGCCACTCCTATCT
>JAEWWD010000066.1 GCA_023396535.1 Bacillota bacterium | reverse complement strand
TATCCGCTCGGAGGAAGGCGTAGCCATGCTGCGCGAGTTCGCGCCGGATTTGATGGTTACGGCGGCGTTCGGGCAGATACTCAGCGCCGAAAACCTTTCCATTCCTCACCATGGTTGCATCAACGTGCATGGTTCGCTGCTGCCCAAATACAGAGGCGCTGCCCCTATACAATGGGCCGTCATCGACGGTGAGAAAAAAACGGGCGTCACCACCATGTATACGGCGCTCGGACTGGATACGGGCGATATTCTGCTTCATAGGGAAATCGACATACTGCCCGACGAAACGGCGGGGGAATTATATCCGCGCATGGCGGAGCTTGGGGCGCAGGTGCTGGAGGAGACCATCGCGCGGCTTATGGATGGCACGCTGACGCGCACACCGCAGGACGAAGCGCTTGCCACCAAATGCAGCGTGCTCAAAAAAGAGGATGGAAAACTCGATTTCCACAAAAGCGCGCAGGAAGTGCACGACCGCGTGCGCGGCGTCAACCCGTGGCCGGGCGCATATGGCATGATGGGGCTGGAACCCTTCAAAATATGGCGTACCCGCGTTGCGGACGTCGCCCTGCCGCAGGGGGCCGAGCCCGGCGAATGCTTTGGGGACGCGAAATGCGGCCTTTTCATCGCCTGTGGGGACGGACGCGCCGTGGAGGTGCTGGAGGTGCAGATTCCCGGCTGCAAGCGCATGCAGTCCAAGGCCTGCATGTGCGGGCGGCGGCTTGCGGGGCTGGTGCTGACATGAGTGTTCGGCGCGTCGCGCTCGAAGCGCTGCTGGATATTACGGATAAGGGCGCGTACGCCAATCTGCGGCTCAAGAAGGCGCAGAGCGGGCTATCCGGGCAGGACGCCCGTTGGGTGGCCGCAGTTGTGTACGAAACGCTCGATCATATGCTTTACATCGACTATGTGCTTGCCCAATATGTGAAGGGGACGCAAAAGCCCGCCATACGTGGTATCCTGCGCATGGGCGCGTGCGAGCTATTGTTTCTTCGCACACCGACGGCGGCCGCCGTCAACGAAAGCGTTCGGCTTGTAAAAGAGATCGGCAAAGCGCCACTTGCGGGCTTTGTCAACGGCGCGCTGCGCGCGCTCGCCAGGAATTTGAATACCCCGCCGCCGCTGCCCGCCGATGCGGCGCGGCGGCTGAGCATACAGTACAGCTGGCCTTTGTGGCTGGTGGAGGAATGGCTGGACCGGTTCGGGGAAGCGGAAACCGAGGCGCTGATCAGCGCCCCTCCCCCGCCCATGACGCTTCGCCCGCAGCCGCCCTATACGGCTAAGGAGCTCGCAAGTGAGCTGGACCGGCGCAATATGCCTTACACGACAGGCGAACTGGACCCGAACTGCCTGAAGCTCGCCCGCGGATATGACGTCGCGCAGGATACGCTGTTTGAGGGCGGCCGTATCGCCGTGCAGAGCGAAAGCTCCATGCTGGTCTGCCGTGCGTGCGGCGTAAAGCCCTCTATGCGGGTGCTGGACGCCTGTGCGGCCCCCGGCGGCAAAAGCGCGTACCTGTACGCGCTGTGCGGCGAAATCGACCTCACCGCATGGGAGCTGCACGAACACCGCAAGGAATTGCTCGACCGCACGCTCGATCGTCTGCATGTTAAGGCGCTTACCGGCGTGCATGATGCGGCGGAGCCCGTACCCGAATGTCAGGACATGTTCGACGTAGTGCTAATAGACGCGCCCTGTTCCGGTCTGGGCGTAGCCTCGGGCAAGCCGGACGTGCGCTACAGCAAGTCGCCGGAGGCGATTGAAGAGCTTGCCCAAGCGCAGCGCCGCATATTGGACGCCTGCGCGGCGTATGTGCGCCCCGGCGGCGTGCTGGTATACGCGAGCTGCACGATTTCCTGCCGGGAGAACGAGGAGCAGGTGCTCTCCTTTTTGTCTCGCCGACCGGAATTTTCTCTTGACGACCTGACGCCGTACCTCCCCCCCGCCCTGCCCGGGCTTAAAGGAGGCATGATGCAACTGCTTCCCCACCGGGATCACACGGAAGGATTTTTTATCGCGCGCATGATGCGAAAGGCATAAGAGCAGAATGACGGAATACGATAAAACAGGACAAGCGGACAGCGCGAATACGAACAGGAAACCTCTGATGGACATGACGCGGGAGGAAATCGCTTCCCTGCTGCAGGATCAGCCTGCATTTCGTGCCGGTCAGGTATACGGCTGGCTGCTGCGCGGCGCACGCCCCGAAGAAATGACCAACATCCCGAACGCGCTGCGCGAACGGTTACAGGGATTGCCCTGGGGCGGCGCGCGCATCCGCGACAAGCTGCTCTCCCAAATCGACGACACCGCCAAATATCTGTTTGAGCTGGACGACGGAGAACTGGTCGAGGGCGTGCTGATGCGCTATCAGCACGGCAATACGCTGTGCCTTTCCACACAAGTCGGTTGCCGCATGGGCTGCGCGTTTTGCGCTTCCACATTGGAGGGTCGCGTAAGAAACCTCTCCGTGGGCGAGCTCATCGGCCAGGTTGCGGCAATCGAGCGGGATGAAGCGCCCACCGCGAGCGGCCGCGCCGTAACGAACATCGTGCTCATGGGCAGCGGCGAACCGCTCGACAACTACGACAATGTGGTTACGTTTTTAAAGCGCGCCACCGCGCCGGACGGATTGGGTATAAGCCCGCGCAACATATCGCTTTCCACCTGCGGTCTGGTGCCGGAAATCTATCGGCTTGTGCAGGACGCGCCACATGTGACGCTGTGCATTTCCCTGCACGCGCACTCCGACGAACAGCGCGACAGCTTCATGCCCGTCAACCGCCGCTACCCCATTGCGCAGGTGCTGAAGGCCGCGAAGGATTACGCTCAGGCGACAGGACGGCGCGTCATCATAGAATACGCCCTGATCGAAGGCGTGAACGATGCGGAAGCGGACGCTGCTGCGCTCAGCGACAGGCTCCGCGGCCTGAACTGCCATGTCAACCTGATACCGCTCAATCCCGTGCCGGAACGCCAGCTCCGTGGGCCGGGCAGGAAGCGGGCCGCCCAGTTCGTCAAATGGCTGGAAGCGCGGCGTATTTCCGCCACCGTACGGCGCGAGCTGGGAACGGATATCGAGGGCGCGTGCGGGCAACTGCGCCGCCGCGTACTGCAGGAAACCGATGGGGGATAATATATGTCCTTTTCAAGAGGCGTCAAGCAGGAGCTGGCCCGTATCCGCCTGCGCGGGGAACGCGTAAAGCGCGCGGAGCTGTTGGGTCTCGTTCACGCGGCAGGCTCCCTGCGGCTGGGGAGTATATTCGGTGTAGAGTTCACAAGTGAAACGCACGAGGTCGGGCGGCTGTTCGCCTCGCTCGCATCCTCGCTCTACGACGTGCAGGCGGAAATAGTGCTGCGCACTACGGAGCGCAGGCATATCGCGTTTACCGATGTGACGCTGACCGGCCCCGGCGCGGAGCCGCTTCTTACGCAGGCGGGCCTTTTCAGGCGCACGGGCGACGGCGCGGAGCTGCTGCAGGAAATTCCCGAAGCATATCTTGCTACGGATGAGGAACGCCGCGCGTTTATTCGCGGCGCATTCCTGGGCGCTGGCTCGTGTTCCAACCCCAAACGCACGTATCATCTGGAAATCGTATGCCGCGGCGAGCCCTTCGCGCTGGCATTGTGTAAGTACACAGGCGATTTGTGCTGCCCGCTAAAAACCGTTCGCCGCAAGGACCGAACTGTGGTATACTTGAAGGAAGGAGACCGGATCGCCGCCTTCCTCGCGCTGCTGGGCGCATCCTCCGCCACGCTGTCCTTTGAGGATGCTCGTGCGGAAAAGGAGCTTCGCAACTACATCAACCGCACCAGCAACTGCGAAACCGCCAACATCGGCAAAACAGTGTATGCCGCCGGCGAACAGCTCGACGCCATACAGGCGATATTGCGCCACCGCGATTACGAAAGGCTCTCCCCTGCGCTTCGGGAAACGGCTGAATTGAGACTCAACAACCCTGAAGCCAGCCTGCAGGAGCTTGCCGAACTGGCGGGAATAGGCAAATCCGGAATGAACCACCGTTTGCAGAGGCTGCTGCGTATTGCGGAGCAATTGCGCTGAACGTGCGCAGCGGGCAAAAAAGAATAAGGAGGCGTCGTGATGATACACAAGGTGCTGACTATTCAGAATCCCGAAGGGTTGCGCGCGCGTCCCGCTGCGCAGTTCGTACAGCTTGCCAGCGGCTTTTCCTCGCAAATGCTCATCGAGAAGGGCAACAAAAAAGTCAACGCGAAATCCATTATGGGCGTGCTGTCCCTTGGCGTAGGCCAGGGGGATACCATCCATCTGTTCGTCAACGGGCCAGATGAGGACGTCGCAATGAGCGCCATGGTGGAATTGACCCGCAAGGGATAACATGGCCTTTACACATCTGCATGTACATACGCAATACAGTCTCCTCGACGGCGCTGCGCGCATCGAGGAGCTTGTTGCGTGCGCCAAATCTCACGGCATGGACGCCCTGGCCATTACGGACCACGGCGTCATGTACGGCGTGGTGGAGTTCTATAAAGCGTGTAAAAAAGAGGGCATTCGGCCCATACTCGGCATGGAGGCATACGTCGCCCCCCGCTCCATGGAGGATCGCGACGGCCCGAGAGACAGGGAATACGCGCACCTCATACTGCTGTGCAAAAATCAGACCGGGTACAAAAATCTCATGCGCCTCTCCTCCGAAGCGTTCCTGCGCGGCTTTTACTACAAGCCGCGCATCGATTATGACCTGCTGGAACGGCACTGCGAGGGGCTGATCTGCATGTCCGCCTGCCTGGCGGGCGATATCCCGCAGCGTCTGCTGCAGGGCAAATACCCCGAGGCAAAGGCGCTGGCGGAGCGCCTGAAGCAACTATTCGGGGACGATTTTTATATCGAGCTGCAGGATCACGGCATACCGGCGCAAAAACAGGTGCTGCCCGGGCTTGTGCAAATCGCGCGGGAAATCGGCGCGCCCACCGTCGCCACCAACGACGTGCACTATGTAAACAAGGAAGACGCGTCCGTACAGGACGTGCTGCTCTGCGTGCAGACCAATACGTTTGTGGACGAGCATAACCGCATGCGCATGGAAGCCGACGAATTCTACCTCAAAAGCGAGGAGGAAATGCGCCGCGCCCTGCCGCAGTACCCCGAATCCATCGACATCACGCGCGAAATAGCCGATAAATGCCATGTCGACATCGCGTTCGGCGAAAAGCACCTGCCCGGCTTCACCGCCCCGGACGGCATGGCGAACGCCGCATATCTGCGCAAACTCTGCGCGGACGGCATGCAGAAAAAGCTCCCTCACGCGGACGACGCTGTGCGGGAGCGCCTTACATACGAGCTTTCCGTCATAGAACGCATGGGGTTTGTAGACTATTTCCTCATCGTGTGGGATTTCATAGATTTCGCCAAGCGCAACGGCATTATCGTGGGGCCCGGTCGCGGCAGCGGCGCGGGAAGCCTTGCCGCGTACTGCCTGAACATCACGGACGTCGATCCCCTCAAGTACGGGCTGCTGTTCGAGCGGTTTTTGAACCCCGAGCGCATCTCCATGCCGGATTTCGACGTGGATTTTTGCTACGAACGGCGGCAGGAGGTCATCGATTACGTCGTGCAGAAGTACGGCGCGGATCATGTGGCGCAGATCATCACGTTCGGCACGATGGCCGCGCGCGCGGCGGTGCGCGATGTTGGCCGCGCGCTGCATATGCCCTATGGCGATGTGGACAAAATAGCCAAGATGGTGCCATTTGAACTAAACATGACTCTGGACCGGGCGCTCTCCATTTCACCGGAACTTCGCGCGGCCTACCAGACAGAAGAAAGCGTCAAAACCCTGATCGATTTCTCCCGCAGGCTGGAAGGTCAGCCGCGGCACGCTTCCACCCATGCGGCGGGCGTGGTGATTTCACGGCACCCCGTTATGGAGGTGGTGCCGCTGCAGAAGAACGATGAATCCGTCACCACGCAATTTCCCATGGGCACGCTGGAAGAGCTGGGCCTATTAAAAATGGATTTCCTTGGGCTTCGGACCCTCACCGTCATACGCGACGCGCTCGACTTCATACCGAAAGCGGGCAAGCCTGTGCCGGAGCTGGACGGTATGGAATACGACGATCCGAGAGTATACGCCATGATCGCGAGCGGCGAGACGGACGGCGTGTTCCAGCTTGAAAGCGCGGGCATGCGACAGTTTATGATACAGCTCAAGCCGGACAGCTTTGAGGATGTCATAGCGGGCATATCGTTGTTCCGCCCCGGCCCCATGGCGCAGATTCCCCGTTATGTGGGCGCGAAGCACGGCACCGTTCCGGTCACCTACCTGCACGAAAAGCTCATGCCCATATTGCAGAACACATACGGATGCATGGTGTATCAGGAGCAGGTCATGCAGATCGTGCGCGATCTGGGCGGCTATTCCATGGGACGAAGCGACCTTGTTCGCCGCGCCATGAGCAAGAAAAAGCACGACGTTATGGCGAAGGAACGCCAGAATTTCATACACGGCAATCAGGAGGAGGGCGTTCCCGGCGCGGTGAATAACGGCGTGCCGGCGGAGATCGCCAACCGCATATTTGACGAAATGATGGACTTCGCCTCCTATGCCTTCAATAAGTCGCACGCCGCCTGCTATGCGGTGGTCGCCTACCGCACCGCCTACCTGAAGCTGTACTATAAGTCCGAGTTCATGGCCGCGCTTTTGAACAGCTACCTTGGCAGCGTGGACGACGTGGCGAAATACGTGTACGCCGCGCGCCGCATGGGTATCCGGATACTCCCGCCGGACGTCAACAAGAGCTGCGCCCGTTTTACGGTCGAGGACGGCAATATACGCTTCGGCCTTTGCGCGGTGCGAAACGTTGGCGAGGCGGCCATGCAGGCCATGGTACGCGAGCGGGAACGCGGCGGCGCGTTTACCGACTTTTTCGATTTCGTGGACAGATCCGAAGGGCTCAACAAGCGCACGCTGGAAGGGCTCATAAGCGCCGGATGCTTTGACGGCATGCGCCACAGGCGCGCGCAGCTCATGGCCGTATACGAGCGCGCGCTCGAGGGCAGCGCGCAAGCAAGAAAAATGCGCGAGCAGGGGCAGATATCGCTGTTCGATCTCGCGGGTTCATCGCAGTCCGCGCTGAAAACCGCCTCCGTGCAATTGCCGGATATATCGGAATTCCCGCATCAGGTCATACTGGATAAAGAGCGCGAGGCCATAGGCGTATACATCAGCGGTCATCCGCTGGATGATTTTGCGGCAGTGCTCGACGCCCTCCCCTACACAGTAGTGCAACTGCAGGAGGCGGACGGGCTTTCCGCCCCGCGCGACAATGAGCGTGTGCGCACAGGGGGCATACTATCCAATGTGGAACGCAAGCCCACGCGCGCAGGCAACAGCATGATGGGCTACGCGGTGCTCGAAGGGGTTACCGGGGCGGTGGAGCTGGTGCTTTTCCCGCGTACGCTCGCACAGGTAGGCGATTTGTTCTTCCCCGCCCGCGCCGTTAAGGTCAGCGGCAGGCTGAATATGCGGGAGAACCAGAAAAACAGCATACTGGTGGACGAGCTTCTACCCTTACAGGACGTCGTCCCGACGCTGTACCTGCGTTTTGACGCGCTTACGCCCGAACGTGCGCAGGAAACAGTGGGGCTGCTTGCCCGTTATCCCGGGAATGTGCCTGTCGTTCTCTACGATGTGGCGACGGGACAGCGGAAGCTATCCCCCAAGGAACTGCACGTCAATTTGTCCGACGCGTTTTTGCGCGAGGCCCGCTCATTTGCCGGGGACGACAACGTGAAGGTTGCGGTGCGATAGGACAAAACGAAATTCAAGTTCAGAAAGGACTATCCATATGAAAAGAATTGGCGTATTAACCAGCGGCGGCGACACGCCGGGCATGAACGCGGCGGTGCGCGCCGTGCTCAAAGCGGGGCTGGACAAGGGGCTTATCGTGATGGGCATATACCACGGCTTTCAGGGCCTCATGGAGGGGCGCGTCAAGCAGCTTCAATACGAGGACGTGCACAGTACGATAGACCGCGGCGGCACCATATTGCGCACCGCGCGAAGCCAGCAATTCAAAACGCCGGAAGGCCAGGAGCAGGCCATCAAGGTGCTGCGCGCCTACGGCATAGACGGGCTTATCGTCGTAGGCGGGGACGGAAGCTACCACGGCGCTCTTGCGCTTGCCCGGCATGGTATCCCCACCATAGGCCTGCCCGGTACCATCGACAACGACATGGGGTATACGGATTTCACAATAGGTTTTGATACAGCGATAAACAACGTCATCCACGAAATCAGCAAAATACGCGACACCATGCGCGCGCACGACCGCGTGGGCGTGGTGGAAGTAATGGGCCGCAACTGCGGCGATATCGCGCTGTGGGCGGGCATCGCGGGCCCTGCCGATATCACGCTGCTTCCCGAAAGGGACTACCCGTGGGAAGAAGCGGCGCGCAGGCTCGCGGACAACAAGCTGCGCGGCAGGCTGACCAGTATGGTCATCATCGCCGAGGGCGCTGGCCACGCGGAGGATTTTGCGAAATACATCGAGGAGCATACGGATATCGAGATTAAGCCCGTCGTGCTCAGTTACATACAGCGCGGCGGCGAACCCACCGCGTTCGACCGCGTATTGGCGACGCGTCTGGGCGTGCGGGCGGTGGATTTGCTTATCGGCGGAGCGACGGAAGGCCGGGCTGTCGGCATCCGCGACAACAAAATCATAGACGTAACGCTGGAGGAGGCCGTGCAGCAGCCCACGCGCTTTGACGCGGAGCTTTACGAGCTCAACAACATCATGACCAAATTCTAAGGTAAGGATGAATTCATGGCAGAAAGAAAGCCGCCCGTACAGCGCAACGATGATATTGCACTGACGATAGACGCGCTCGGAGCCGAAGGACAGGGCATAGGCCGCGTGGACGGCTACGCCGTTTTCGTACCCGGCGCTTTGCCGGGCGAGCGTGTGCGCGCGCATATTATCAAAGCGGGTTCCGGCTTCGGCGTGGGCAAGCTGATGAAGATCGAAGCACCCGCGCCTGAGCGCGTCGATCCGCCCTGCGCGATATTTGCCGCCTGCGGCGGCTGTGCGCTGCAGCATATGGAATATGGGGCGCAGCTTGCATACAAACGCAAGGTGGTTGAGGATGCGCTCGTCCGCATAGGCGGGCTGAAGGATATCCGCGTCTCCCCCGTTCTTGGCATGGACGACCCGTGGCGCTACCGCAACAAGGGCAGTTTCCCGCTTGCAAACGCCGGCCCCCGCGTGGAGACCGGCTTTTTTTCGCCGCGCAGCCACCGGCTCGTCCCCATGCCGGATTGCCTCATACAGCAGCAAAACGTGCTGCAGGCTGCTTACGCCGTTCGGGATTGGGCAAACCAGTACGATATCCCGGCTTACGACGAACAAACAGGCAATGGATTGCTGCGCCATGTCGTGGCCCGCGCTTCCTGTTCGGGCGAAGCGATGGCAACCGTCGTCGCGACGGGCACGCTACCTCATAAAAAAGAACTTCTGGAGTTTCTGCAAAAACAGGTAGACGGCCTCGCAAGCGTCTACCTGAACATACAACGGGCAAAGTCCAACGTCATACTGGGCGACGACTACCGCCTGCTCTGGGGCAAGGAGAAAATTGAGGAACAGTTGTGCGGCCTTGTCTTCTCGCTGGGCCCGGCTTCTTTTTTACAGGTCAACCCCTCCCAGACAGAGCGGCTGTACGCGACTGCGCTTGATCTGTTCGCGCTTACCGGCGGCGAGCGGGTCGTGGATGCCTATTGCGGCATAGGCACCATCACGCTGCTGCTTGCAAGAAGCGCGCGGGAGGTGATCGGCATAGAAAATGTGCCGGAAGCCGTGGAGGATGCGCGGCGCAACGCGCAGCGCAACGGCATGCGCAACGCGCAGTTTTTATGTGAGGAATCCGAAGCCGCGCTTCCCCGCCTGATTAGGGAAGGTATGGCTCTTGACGCGCTGGTGATGGATCCGCCGCGCAAGGGCGCCGACGAGGCGTTTTTACGCGCTGTCATCGAAAGCGGGGTGAAACGAGTACTGTATATCTCCTGCAACCCCGCTACGCTGGCGCGGGATTGCCGTATACTGGCCGACGGCGGGTATCACGTACGGACCGTACAGCCTGTGGATATGTTTCCGCATACAGTGCACGTTGAGACGGTAATTTTGATGACGAAATGTGGTTTGAAGGAGAAAATATAGATTTTCTCCCATAAAAAAAATGAGTAAAAATCGGGCTGAAAAATTATGTTTTCGGCCCGATTTTTTTCGGCAGTTGAATTGCAACTCCAGTTGTGCATCAATAAAATATCCGATTGACCCGTCAGTCAAGATATGATATATTTCGTATTGACTTGTAAGTCAATATTCATTATAGGAGGCGCGACCATGAAGGCGATTGAAGTCAAGCATCTGACCTTTTCCTATGACGGAAAAATCAATGCGGTCGACGACATTTCATTTGATGTTGAACAGGGTGAAGTGTTCGGCTTTTTGGGACCCAGTGGGGCGGGAAAATCAACGACGATAAAGCTCCTGACAAGACTCCTCGTGCCAAAAACGGACAGGGTTTTTGTCCTGGGACAGGATATGGCGAAAGCCGACTATAAATTTATGCGCAGAATCGGGATCGCATTTGAAAACGATGTGCTTTACCCTTCATTGACCGGCTATGAAAATCTGTATTATCACGCGAAGCTGTACAAAATTGGGAAGCGGGAAATAGAAGAAGTTATGAAGATGCTGGATATTCTCGACGCCCGGGATAAGCCTGCGTCGCAGTATTCAAAAGGCATGAAAACCCGTCTTGTGCTGGCAAGGGCGCTCGTTACAAAGCCGGAAATATTGTTCCTCGACGAACCCACAAGCGGCATGGATCCTGATATCGCTTCCTATGTGCGCAAGGTCCTGAAAGAGTTAAATAAAAACGGTACGACACTATTTGTCACCACCCACGACATGCACGAGGCTGAGCAGCTATGTAATAAGATCGCCTTTTTCAACAGCGGAAAGATCGTGGAGGTCGACACCCCTGAATCCTATAAAAAACGCTACGGAGAAAGCAGGATTCTATTTCAAGTTGACGGCGATATTATTGAGGTCGACAGAAAAGATAAAGCAAAAGTTTCAAAGCTGATGGAGCAAGACAATTGGAACAGCGTTCACAGCCAGGAGGCGACACTTGAGGATATCTTCATTAAGGTTGTAGGACGCGGACTAAAGGATGGTGACTGAGCATGAAGGAAGAGTTTGTCAAACTAATGCGCGGCAGCCTGACCAAGCCGATTTTCGGTCAGCTAATCTTATATGTGTTACTGTATAACGCAGCCAACCTGCTGTTCCCCGGTTTTATGGTGAAATGGGGCGGGTTGATTGCGGTTTTTATCGTAACGCTGATGCTTGATATGACATTCTGGATTACCGCCCTTCCGATTGCGGAGGATAAGGAGACAAACATGATCCAGGTTATGCGGACAAGCAGAGGTATATTCGGTTACCTTCGCGGAAAACACTTGCTTATTCTCTCTTCGATGGGTATCATGGCACTTTTGCTGCGCGCAACCAGTCTTTTGAATGTTCAAACAGCC
>JAEWWD010000250.1 GCA_023396535.1 Bacillota bacterium | reverse complement strand
CGGCCGGACGCTGTACGCTACTTGAGGTCGATCAGTCTCTGCCGCCCTCGTGCTCGTGACGTGCATAGTCGCGACGGAACAGCAGCGTGATTCCCCAGATGCCTGCCAAGCCTACCAGCGTATAAATGATACGACTGACGATGCCGCTCATGCCGCCGAATATGGCGGCCACCAGATCGAACTGGAACAGGCCTATAAGCCCCCAGTTCAGCGCGCCGATGATGATTAAGATCAACGAAAGGGTATCCATACTATCTCTCCTTTGATTCTGTTCCGCAGTGCGGACGGTTTCATCCCCGGCCGAGTGGGGACGGAGATAGTATTTACGGATGTGCGCATTCACATGCATGAAAATGGATACCGCTGGTTTTTCGGCCGTTTAGGCTAGAAACGGATCGTTTTGATACTGTGGTTTGTCGGACTTTTCGGGGTAAATCACAAGCTCCAGTTTATCAAAATCGACAGCCTCCATAAAATCGGACGGCAGAAATTCCGCGCGCGAGAAACGTATGAGATGCGTCAGGTGTTTTTTGAGCATGACCGGCCGGCTTTCGTGCAGCGCCTGGCAAAGCTCGCCCAGCAGTGGTTGCCAGTCTTCAATGCTGGCAGGTCTTCCGCCGGGGAATTCCAGAACGACGTCCCTGACGATTTTTTGTTTTGTACGCACGATTGCCCAAACTCTCATGTTGCCTCCGGAAACTCGCTTTTAAATAAGACGGGGCGCGGCACAGCCGCGCCCGGATTACCTAAAAAGTGCCCAGCACTTTTTTCTAAAATCATGAATGGGTATAGTATGGCCGGCGGTTCCTTGAAAAACGTGCAAGTATAGCTTATTTCTTTGTAATAAACCAGCAGTATACGACCGGCAGGCCGGTAGTTTCATCAACGCCCGCATAGTCGCCGAAGATACTGTACGTCTTATTGTCGTTGAGTTCCACGGTGGCGGCGGAACCGTGATATTCAAACAGAATATCTCCCTTGTCCGTTGTGAGCTTTGCAATGGTATACGGTTCGGACTGCGTGATCTCCGTGACCTTGCCGATGCATTTATAGGCCGCCTTATGCAGCGTTTCCTTTGCCATGCGGTCATAATCCATCTTATATACCGCTGCCGTATAGGCTGCGTAATCCGGCGCGCGTTCCACGACGACAGTGCCCGCTGTGGATTTTCCATCCTTTGTAACGGTGAGCGCCAGTTCGTAATGGCCTACTTCCGGCATTTTCACGGTAAAGGAGAAGAAACCTGTCGTTGAATTGACGTTGGGTGTACCCACAGTGACGCCGGAGGGGACTTTGGACTGATCAATCTCAATCGTAGTGCCAGGGTCGACGGTGCCTTTTACTGTTGCGGTATCACCTTCGGCTGCGCGCAGGGACGATTTGGTCCATTCGATATTTGCCTCGGCGTTGGTGTAATCCACCTGCACGGTTTGGCGCGCGATTTGGTAACCGTTCTTTTTTGCTTCGACCGTCAGCGTATGCATGCCGATATCAGGAAGCTGATATTCGCCCGAGAAGTTTCCGTTTTCATCAACGGTAAGTGCTTGCTCTCCGACGGTTACGGTAGCTCCCGCGTCAACGGTGCCGGAGAAAGCGACTTTTGGCTTGCTGACCGCCACAGAATCGGAAGCCGGCTCCGTAAGTGTGAAGTTCAGCGCGGGAACGTTAACGTTGATGGGGATGGTTAACGGGAAATCTTCCCCGTCTGCGGTTTTGACATATATATCCGGGTTTACCACGGCCGTCGTGCCGTCGACGGGCTCGGAAGGCAGCAGGCTGACTTTGGGGATGCGCAGCAGTATCTGAGGTGAAGTGATTTCCTGAGATTTTTCCTGATCTCCCAGTTTGATCGCGACGGTACTGCCCTTTTTGGCGTATACCGTGATGATGTAACAGTCCACCCCGTCGTCGTTCTTGCCCTCGGTAACCTCAGGGTCCTTGAGTATGGGAGAGCCGCCGAACACACTGCGGAAAAAGCCGCCGAAGCCGATGTAATTCTTATTGACGAACACGACTCCCAGTACGATAAGCAATACGGCCAGCAAGGCTCCCGCGCCCAGTATGACCATATTGTTGCGTCTGCCGCCGCGCAATGCGGAAGATTTTGTGCGCTGCATGGAAGAAGGCATGCGGGTTTTTCCCGTGCTTTGCGGAATGGGGGCCGGATGTTTACGCGGCGCGGGAGCATACGCGTCGTTGTCATCCTCCATGTTATACACGACGGCACGCTTTGGCGCGCGGCCAAATCCGCCCTGATACGCGGGCGTACCGCTGTCGTAATCGCCTACGCTGCCTATAGTCCGGACAGAGCTTTGCTCATTTATATCCTGCAGAGGCTGCGGATCGAAGCGGCGTCCCGGAGCACGGAACCCCTGCTGCGGAATGGGCGGGCGGTATTCCTGCGGGCCAGCGTTTTCGAACGGCTCTTCATCATAAACAGGTTGTTCATAAACGGGTTGTTCATAAACGGGTTGCTCATAAACGGATTCCTGGGCCTGTTCTTCCGGCTGCGGGAGATCATCCACCGCGTTAAGGTCGAACGTAGGTTTTGGCCATTTTGGAGAACGCACGAACCCCCAGTTGGGGCGCGATTGTTCAGTTGCGGTATCGGCGGGCTGGGCTGCCGCCTGCTCCGGAAGCGGCGCGCCGCACACCGGGCAGCTACTAGCGCCCGCATCGCAATAAGAGCCGCATTGTTTGCAAACCATACTGTATTCCTCTCCTATCCGGCCGCAACAATACGGCCTAATGGCGAATGGCTTGTCTACCGTACCTTCCATTATAATGGATGCGGGAATACAGTGCAAAGAGAAAATCCCAGTTGTGCGGCATAAAATGGCGCTTGTTTACAGTTTTGACATTTTCGGCGAGTCCTTGGCTCCTTGTTTCTCACGGATCATTTCACGATATCGTTCGGCATGTTGCCGGAGAAGTATGCATTGAGCTGTTCCACCGCAGTATCGAACATGCGGACGGAAGCCTCTTTGGTCAACGCGGCGGAATGCGGCGTGAGAATCACATTGTCGAGTTTTAGCAAGGGACTGTCGGGGGCGATTGGCTCGGGCGAGACCACGTCGAGCCCCGCGGCGGCGACTTGGCCCGATTGCAGGGCTGCGACCAGATCATTCTCAACTACGATGTTGCCGCGCGCGCAATTGATAAACAGCAAGCCCGGCTTGGCCTGGTTCAACAACGAAGCGTTGACCATGCCGCGTGTTGCGTCCGTACTGGGGCAATGCATGGATACCACGTCCGATTCCGTGAAAACTTCTTCAACGGTTTTAGCGATTGTATAGGCGGGGTACTTGGACGGATCGACGGAGGGGCCGTAGGCGACTATGTTCATATGAAATCCGTCGTGCAATATTTGCGCGGCTATTCTGCCGGTGCGTCCCAGGCCAACAATGCCGGCGGTTTTTCCGTAAAGCTCGAAGGGCATGAAACTTTGACGGATCTCCCAATTGCCGCCGCGGGCCTCTTTTTCGTAGCGTGGCAGGAATTTCGAGAGCGCCAATATGAGCGCCACGGCGTGCTCCGCAACGGATATGCTGTTGGCGTCAGGCGTATTTGTAACGATAATGCCCATATCCCGGGCTGCCTGCAGGGGGATGTTATCCAGCCCGGCGCCGGTGCGGCAAATGATCTTCAGATTACGCGCTGTTTTTAGCACTCTTTCCGTTATGACCACATTGTTGCGCAATATCATTCCATCCGCTTTCGGCAGCAATGCCTCGAATGTTTCCTGCCCATATGGTACAGGCATAAATACATTGTGCTGATTGTATAGCTTTTCCATAGCTGCTTCATGCAGCGGTTGAGAAACCAATACGTTTTTCATGGTAAGAACCCCCGCTTTTGTGTAGATCAGGCTCAGGCATGGGCTCACGCTGTCTCTTTCGCGGAGCATGACTAGCCGACTTCATAATGATATAGCGCAGAGACCGTACCCGCAAGCACAATCCTACATGCCGCCGGTCGGAATATGTCGCATTTGTTGCGGTTTGGGGGGGCCGAGCGAGCCGAAAACTCCTGAAAAATGGGTGATTCTTGGGCTGCTTGGCTGATACGAAGCGGAGAAAGCCCGTCCGCATTTCACCCTTGCATTTTTGAAAGTTTTATTGTAAGATAGGAAAGCGTTCGTAAGAGCAATTGCCATGGAGAGATGGCTGAGTTGGTCTAAGGCGCACGACTGGAAATCGTGTTTACCAGAAATGGTAACAAGGGTTCGAATCCCTTTCTCTCCGCCAAGATTAAAGCCCCTAATTCGGGGCTTTTTCTTTTGCATTATCATTCTATATTAGCGAAAATATCATAGCGAAAATGAGCCATTCGCGCCAATTTCGCGCCAATTATAAATGCGTCGATTATTTCGAATGAGCAGCCCAGAATACGTCAGAACCGGTTTAGGATTATTCGGAACCTGACAGTTCGAAGTAATCCCGGATCTCGCTGTATGGGATATCCAGCGCGTCGCATGTATCCAGAGCGTTTTTGAGAGTGAATGGCCGGTCCCCACACATTTTGGCACTCAAACATTGAACGCGGATACCGAGTTGCTCGGCCAGATCTGCTTGTTTCATTCCATGCTCAAGCATCCGGGCGCGTAGCTTCTTGTGCCTAATATTTTCGAATTTCATTGCCTCGCCTTCCTTCCCCTCGCCGCAATTATATACTAACGAAAATAGGTAACTACGTCAACTTCTGGCTTCACACCACAACGATTATGTTTTTCAATTACGCGTAATTGTTTTGTCATTACGCGTTTTTGTTGTGCATATGATGCGATAACACCACATTTCTGCGGCGTTATACGGATTAATAGACCAAGGCGCGCGGCGCGATATGTGGATAAATGATTTGATGGAGGGAGAAATATGGACATTGTAGGTGACGATCTGGGATACAGCGACGTAAAAACCCACACAAGGTTCATGTGCCAATCGCGCATCACGGAGGTGGAGCCATTGCTCGGCCACCGGCGCACGATTGAAATGGGTGGCAAAAGGTACTATGTAGGTGTCGGAAACGGGACCGTAGATGTAAACAAGATCAACTCAGAAATAACAAAGGTGTTGCTGACTTATTCGCTCTGCGTGAGCTCTCAGAGCCCAGTCGTGCGCGTCGTAACTGGATTGCCGCTTTCTCAATTCAAGGAGCAAAGGGATAGCCTCAGAGCCATGGTGATGGCATGCAGTGGACCTGTCGTAGTTAACGGCGTTCGGCGTGAGTTGCGCATCGAGGATTGCATTATTCATCCGCAGGGCGTCCACGGCAACGGCCTGAGCGTCGACATTGGCGGCCGTACCACGGATGTCGCATATGTGGAGAATGGGCACTTGCTGTACGCCAAGACCATTTATGACGGCATGATTCCATTATCAGGGCGGATCATAAACGCGATCAACGCAAAATACGGGTTGGCACTCCCAGACGAGAGAGCATGGAGTATACTGGATGGGCTTACAATCGGCGATAAAGAACAGGACACTTCCTGCATTACGCCAGTCTTATCCGAGTTTGCGGATCGCATCGTCGCTGAGATCACGCTTGCCGCAGCAATCACAAAACCAACCATTAGCGGCGGTGGCGCGCCAATAATGTTCAAGGCCATGCAGAGACGACTCCCGTCCTGCGTCATGGCTCCCGACCCGCAGTTTGTCAACGCGATGGTGTACAGAAGGGTGGGTGAAAAAGCATGGTCCTGCTAAAGCTAAACATTTTGTTTAACGATGGATCCGAAAAAGAACGCATACTGGCCGAAGATGTGAACTCTCATTCATGCAAGAGCGGGTACGTCAAGGACCTTCTATGGGATGCGTACGAAGCACGAAAAGCACTTCAGAAACGCGCGCAGCAGCCGGCGTCGCTGTCGGCGCTGCCGGACTTCAATTTTTGAAAAAGCGGAGGTTTTGATATGGCGAAGTATATTACCTTTGAAAACGATGATTTCATGATCGTGCCGGATAAGCACGATTTTGCAAAAGGTTTTGACAGGCCGACCAGCTCCGGATCTGTGGAGTTCGAAACAGTCAGATTTACTTATGAGGATCTGAAATACAGCGCACTGTGTAGCGGCGGCAGGCCGATGGATCAGAAAATCATAGAGCGCGGTCTTAACAATTATAGAACGAGGTGGTAAGCATGGATTTTAGACATTCACTCGTTTCGCAAATGGGATATATTTCGGATGATCAGATACCAGATGCAATCAGGGAGCTGGGCGGTGACTTTGTTGTGATTAAAAAAGATTTTATGGGTCAGCGCCGCGCCGTTGAATTGCAAAACCTAAACCATTACGACAGAAACGTCCGTGAGGTATTTGTGAGCGCGCCATCATTCCAAGATTTGAAAGGTCGGTGGGGAATGTGAATGAAAAAGAACGCGACCTTATACTACCAATCATTGCGGCAGGCGGCGCAGGAATAGCTATATTCCCGGTTGCGCCTTTGCTTGGAAGCGCACTCCTTTTCGCGGTAGGCACATGGGGCATCAAGTACTACAGAGAACATGGTAAATTGGCCGGGGTGTTCCGCAACTGCGGGATCGTCAATAAAGACGGCCAGATCGCTCAATTAAGAGAAAAAAAGCGGATTGATGGGGGTATTATGTACAGATATTCTTTGCCGCCCGGGTTTTGCGTTAATGACGTAATTCGCCGCCAGGACGCTATCGAAGGCTTCCTCGGCAAGACGGTCAGTATTAAGTCGCAGATAAAAGATGCGGTAATCGAAGTTTATGACAGCGACATAGAAAAGTACGATTTTGAGCTTACGCCGTGGCTCGAGATTGGAAGGGGGCGCGGAGGCAAGCCTGTCAAGCTAGATTTTGCAACATTCCCGCATCTGTTGATCGCAGGCGAGTCGGGAAGTGGCAAAAGCACATTACTTCGCGCCCTTATATGTAATATGCTTTTGGGCAAAACCAAATGCAAATTGAGCCTCGTGGATCTCAAGGGCGGAACTGAGTGCGGGATATTCCGAAAGCATCCAAGGGTAGCGCACTTTGCCCGGACGCAAAGAGAGGCCGAAGCGGTGATAAATGCGTTTGCTGCTGAAATTGATAGGCGGTATGAAGAATTTTTTCAGTCTGGTGTGATTTCTGGTAATGTTGAGCCGTGGTATCTCATTATCGATGAGTTCGCGGAGTTGGAGGAAACAGACGTAATGACCACCGTTAAAAGTATAGCCGCAAGAGGCCGCGCCGCCGGCTGCAATATGATTATTTCAACTCAAAGGCCGGACGCTAAAATACTTGAGGGTGGTATTAAAGCAAATCTCACTTCGGTGGTTGGATTCAAGACCGCAAACCGCGTCAACAGCGAAATCGTCTTGGGCGTCAGCGGCCTCGAGCGCATGAAAGGCCAGGGAAACGGCGTATTTAAGTGCGCTGGGGAATTTACTGAGTTTCAGGCTCCGTATCTGTCTGAGAAACGTGCAAGGGAGCTGATCGGATGACGACGCGCGATCTGGCCGTATTGCGGTTTTTATCTGATTTTAAGGTTTGCCGCGTTTCCGCTATATCTCAACTTTTCTTTGGCGGAAACCTTCGCGTCGCTCAGCGCCGCCTGAAGGCTATGTACGATTCAAAGCAAATCAAGCGGGCAATGGGTCGAGAGTTCGTCTATTACACCAAGCTGCCGGATGAAATCGAGCACGCACTGGCTGTGACCGATTATCTGCACTACCTGGCATTGAAGCATAGGGTAGATGACATGCGGGCAGAATATGAATGTAATCACTTGCAGGCCGATGCGCTAGTGCGTATCGACGGCAAGCAACACTTTATTGAGGTTCAGCGAACGGGCATACCGGATCTGCTAAAGTATCTAAAGTTACTTAATTCCAAGGCGTGGCAAAGTGAATTTGAACAGTTCCCGCGTGTACGGTTGTTAAGTTCGGTCAGGCCAAAGGATTGCGGGGTAGATGTGGTGGTCGATGATATGAGGGCGTATTCGCTGGCCATGCGGCAGATATACGCTGATTGTACGTTGGGTGTACGCCAGTAATCCTTATAATGCCTGTATTTCTCTGTTGTCCTATTGTAAATAATGTAGTTTTGCTGCATCCTCCTCTTATTTAAATTTCAACAACTAACATAAGAAAAATTATGTCGTGCCGTACCCGCGCGACTGCGTTTTTATGTATGATGGATATGATAGGTTTTTAAATACATAAACCCCGATAATCATCGGGTGCTAGAAGCAGAGGTGGAATAATAAATGGCCCGTCACAAGTTTGTGGCGGGTCATTATTTTTTAATAAATAGATACAATTTCGGTTATTATTTGCGAAATTGATTTTCCGGTGTCCTCACGCATTTTGAGTAATTTCTGTTTGATCTCTACCGGAACTGTGAGGTTGAGCGCTTCGCGTCCGTCTGCAGCTTCGTCAGGCTCTCCGAAGATTGCGGTGTATTCGTCAGCGGTCAGATTTTCTTCTGCCCATTTTACGGCGGCAGAAGGTGTAAGCGGCTCGATATGCTCTCCCCATCCCCAAGAGTTGTTGCCGCAAGACCGCGAATACTTGCTCATCGCGCCACCGCGCCCGTGGAGAAAATACTTTCCGGCCTTGGTGCGATAAAGGGTCTCTGCGCAAAATCCAAAGTCGCTGCTGCTGTGATCGTTCGACCAGGTTCCAAGTTCTTTTGCCGTCTCTGTGTTGTACTGTGCTCCGTTTATGATCTTTTTCATGATAATTCCTTTCTGCCGGTGTTTCCCGCGGCCGGCACGGCTTAATTTTTAAACTCATTGCGGTTTACCAGAGAACCTTGACCACCTCCGCTTTGCGGATCAGGATTTCGTTAGCATCTGGATCTGGGTGACCGCCTTCGCTGTCGCCGGCGACGATGTAGCAGTGATTGCCGTTCCATAATCCCTCGCTGTCGCCCTTTGGAGCAAACCGGCTGTAATGCTCAGCATCCCAGGCGCTGGTGCCATCTAGTTCTGTCATTTTCCAGTAATCATCTGTATCGTATTCCGGAAACTCGCGCTCATCCTCGCGGTCTGGGTTGTGCATGCTATTCTCGCAGATATCGCCAACCCCGCGGAGTTTATTCTCGAACCTAATGCCAACGAACATGTAATCATCAGAAAACTTAGCGTATGCGGCTTTCACGGTCTCGATCATCTGATTATATGTCATTGTCTTGCCCTCGCTCTCTTTCTTATGTACTCATTATAATATAGACTACGCGCATTGTCAATAGTATTATTAAAATATTTTTATTATTTTAATCCCTATGTTTCCAATCCCATAAGCCCCCAAAAACTAAAAAAGGCCCGCCACTCGTTCGTGGCGGGCCTTTTTCAAAAACATCTTGCATTGTAATTCAGTTGAGTTATAATTATGGAAATGATTAATACTTTTGCGTGGGGTTGATAGTAATGAGTGAAACAAACCTTTCTCGCTTGCGAAAAAAATCCAGATTTACTCAAGCTCAACTTGCTGATATGACCCAAACCCATAAGCAGCAAATAGTAAATGTTGAAATCTGGCAACGTGATATTGGTGGAGTTTCATTGCGCATTGCATCTAAATGGGCTGTTGCGCTTGGAGTGCATGCGGAGGAATTACTTGATAGTGATCTTATCGCCTCGCCTAATGTTCCGCTTTGTGAATGCGGTGGTATATTGCATTTCAGTGTTTATCAGCCCCAACAGCTACAAAAATACAAAATTGATGATAATGGGATTACGGCTGATACGGAAGCTGTCAATTTACCAGATACGCAGCCTGTAATAATTCAAACATGTAGTAAATGCAATTGTTGTAATTACCTGATATTTGGTGGCAATCAAAAATAATTGAAACTAAAAAAGGCCCGCCACTCGTTCGTGGCGGGCCTTTACTAATTACAGTTTTTTCATAGCGGGTCTCCTACGCTGCCGCTTTGATCTTCGCGATCCATGCCTCTCCTGCGCCAGTGATCAGCGCCTCGACGTCGACGCGAGCCGCGTACAGTAGATTAAATGCCGGGTCGCTCATCTTTTCAAGCGTCTTGTCAATTAGTTTTTGTTTCAGTTCATCAATCTGCACGGGCGTCAGCTTACCGCCGCCAGCTGCCTTGAGCTTTTCCACGACGGTTTGCTGCAGTTCGCTTACGGTGATCTGTGCGGCCTGTATGACCTGGTCGGTCGCTGCGGCTATACCTGCAAGCTGCTGCTTCTTTGCGATCTTAGCGGTCAACCAGGTGCCGAGCACGCCGATCAGCGTGATGAGCAGGGTTGCTGCTACCTGCGTGAGAACTTCTAATACTGTCTGGTTCATAGTTCAATTCTCCTTAATTTTTTCATTGTGGGTAGGCATATCCTTGATGCGATCCACGAGCTCCGTGATCGCGCCGTTACCGCCAAGCGCGTGATACTGGGCGTACATGTCCTCAATGGCCTCAAGCCTGTAGATCGGGCAGCAGCCGTCACGCTCGCATTTGTTATAGGCGTCAATGATCTGGTTACGCAGAAGGGCGCGGAGAGCACGCCGCTGGGCACCCCATTGCTTAAACAGTAAGCCGACGCCGGTAGCGAGAGCTCCCATTAGATACGCGACCCACCATTGCTTGATATGCTCGGCCATCTTCATGCCTCCTCGATGTACTTTCCGGACATGTATCCGACCACCGGATCGTCACCAACAAACCCGGCAATCCGGTACCACCCGTTTGCCGTGGCGCGCGCCGTGAACTTGTCCCCCTTATGCGCCACGGCCACAACGGCGTTTTCGGTTCCGGGCCCGCTGCGCACGTTGACGCTGGCGCCGGTGCAGAAGGCAAATATGGGCGCGCCTGCAGGCTCCGGCTCGGGCGCAGGCTCAGGAGCTGCCGCCTCAAGCATTTTAAGCCTGCCGTAGTGCGTCCAGCCGGGGAGTTGATGCACCTTGCCGTCCACATGGCTCTTCGCCGTATGGTCCGTGCCTGTCAGCCCCTTGCACTCTACAACGCCATACGCGCCGCCTGCGGCCTCTACGCACGCTCCAGGAGCATATATACCGACGTGTACCATCTTGCCGCCGGAATATCTAAACATGAGGTCACCCGGCAGTTCTGGAGCGGTGAGCTTGGTACAGTAGTTGGCGTATAGCCCTTGCGCAGTGGTATCGAAGTCCGACTTTACCGCCCCTATCTGCGCGAGCGCCCAGCAAATCAGCCCCGAGCAATCCCATGCGCGAAGTGTGGGATCAGCCTTTATGCGGGCAATCATCATTTCAAGACGACCGCCATTAAAATACTCAGGATATTTAGCGGCCCTTGCGCGTAGGTGCGCCTCGGTCATTATTGCGCCTTGCTCGCCCCAACCATAAAGCCCGCCAACACATTGACGGGCCTTGTTGTAGAATTGCCGTGCCGTACTCACCGGTGTTTCCTCCTCTTTATCAGGTTCCGGCGTTGGTTCTGGCTCAGTATCCGGCACCCATGCTGGCTGCAGGCTGACCGTCAGCAATACCGGCAGATTATCCGTGTCAACCCTGCCGTGACCGTAGTACGGGTCATATCCCTTGTCACCCAGGTCGACCGACAGAGCGAGCATAGCGTTGTATACGTCCATGTCGTGCGGGGTCAGGTTTATGCCGCTCTCGTGCAGATATTGGGCTGTCTTGAAAGCCTGTGCAGCACCATAGGGGGTTGCGAACGACGTACCATCCCTGTAACTCCAGCCGTTTAGTGTGCGGACGTACTGATATCCGGGTGCGCAAAAGTCCACCGTCTTGCCCCAGTTCGAGTAGTCCGCAAGCGTGCGCTTGTTCTTGTCCAAGGCACTGAACACGGTCGCCCAGTAAAACCCGGCCGGAATGATGATATCCGTTATTTCCTTGCCGTCGTTGGCTGCGCTGGTCGTCCACATTGCGCCGAATTTTTCAACCAGACGTTTGCCCCAGTAGTCAATTTCCTGCCCCAAGGCACTGTCCGGCGTTTGCTTGTCATGAAAAGAGGTGCTGATAAGATGAAAGTCTTTGGGCGCGGCACGGATACGCCGCTCGATATCCGGCATTATATCGAAAACAATACGTTCATCGTGCTTGCCCTTTGGCGAGTGGTTGTAAATGACGAGTTCTGCGTCCGACTGTTGGGCAATTACCGATGCTGTCATGGTGCCGTGGCCAAGCTCGTCATCAAATGCATAATCGTTCCCGGCAACAGCGTTCACAAACAGCTTCGGTGCTCTCGGGTCTTTGAATATGCCGGTATCCGGCAGATATGCGTGACAAATGAGTTTACTCATAATTACCTCCAATAAAAAAGAGCCTTGCGGCTCAGGCTTGCGGGTACGGTTCTCCGGTTATCTCCTGGTATTGCTCTTGGGTGATTACGCCTTTGCGAACAGCCATTGCTACCATGATTTTGTTCCACAGCCCCCTGTCATAGTTCCGCTTAATCATGTCGTACGTCATACCGGCACATCCTCCATTGCAAGTATATTTTGAAATTCGAGTGCGGCCGCGATGCGCTCATCTGTCGTAGGCGTATCATCTTCCACGGGTAGAGTGTTCATGATGGTTTCGAGTGCCGCAATTGCTTCGTCCTCTGAAAGCGCCGGGTCAATGCCGAAATCATTGCGTAACGAACTAAGGTTCATTACCCCCCTGCATACCTCTCCGCAGACCTCAATTACATGCGTAAAATGATTTGTTGCGGGATACATAGCGCGAATGGTTTCCGGATCTGCCATGCTGTTGCTAGCAAACTGATACAGCTTTGTGCCATCGAATTTCTCAAGTTTAATCATTGCATTTCCTCCCTTATGCTACTTCATATACATCTACAGCGTTAGTGGTTGTGCTACCCGTGTAAATACCTCCGCCAATAAGCGCATATTTCCCAACTGCCGCTCCGGCCGGATAAGCCTTTGCGACTGACATATCTGTTTGGATTATTCTCGATAGGTTGTCCTCGTAGGAATCTACCGTCTTTATGCTGCTACCGCTGTGGAAGCCGCCTGCAATTACCGCTTTTCCCTTAATGGATACACCAACTCCAAAGCAACGCGCTGCTGACAATGCTGTTGGGGTCGTTCTGGTTAAGTTGGTGTCGTATGCGTCCACAGTTGTCAAACCTGTAGAATAATTTGTGGTTCCGCCTGCAAATATTGCATGGCTTGCAGTGCTCGCGCCCATCAATCCACATC
>JAEWWD010000023.1 GCA_023396535.1 Bacillota bacterium | reverse complement strand
GCCCACCATACCGGCGATGGCGTCCACGCTGTACTCCCGGTACGCGAGCAGCAGCTTTGCGTTTTCCAGGCGGATACGCCTGAGATATTGTCCCGGTGAAACGCCCACCTTCTCTGTGAATGTACGGATCAAATGGTGCTTTGTCACGCCCAGCCGCTCGCTGAGCTCGTCGACGCCGCCCAGCAGGGAATATTCCTCCTCCATGATCCGCAGGGCGTCGCGCACAAGCGAGCCGCCGCCTTCACGCCGGGAAAGCGCCAAAATCTCCATCAGCAGCGCGTATACCGCCGCCGACGCTTCGTGTATGCCGACAGGCCGACTCTCCTGCGCGAGCCGCAAGACGCGCGAAAAGCCGTCCGCAACGCGCGTGCCCGGCACGGCTATGCAAGTATCCATGGCGTTCATGAACTCCGAAGCGTTCCTCAGATGCAGGCAGATATAGCGCGTGGCCGTATCGGGCCGCAGCGTCAGCGTTTGCGCCCGGCGCGCGGATATGACGCAGCCTGCCGCGTAGTCCTCGCCGCCATCCTCCCACACAGCGCGGCCTGTCCCTTCGAGAATGTACAGCAGGGCCGCCGCGCCGCCGCAGGAAAGCTCCATCGTCCGCTCCGCCGTACCGGAAACAGCTGAGCCCGGGTATACCCATGGGAACGCGTCCGTCCGTTCAAAGGAAAATATGAGAACTGGAGCTTGCCGGAAATCCATCAACAATTCACCCTTATAATCAATATGTTACCCTCGAAATTCGTGATAGTCGGCGATATACTGGATATATCTCAAGCAACAGTGTATCACAGCTTATCGGAATACATCAATTTTTTATTATTGGAGGATTACGTATGGCTTCCATCAAATTGCAAAACATCTGCAAGGTTTATCCGGGCAACGTAACCGCCGTACACGACCTGAGCCTGGATATTGAGGATAAGGAATTCCTGGTACTGGTCGGCCCGTCCGGCTGCGGAAAATCCACCATACTGCGCATGATCGCGGGGCTGGAGGAAATCACCGGCGGCGAATTGTACATCGGCGACAATCTCGTCAACGACGTACCCCCCAAGGACAGGGATATCGCCATGGTGTTCCAGAACTACGCGCTGTACCCGCACATGACGGTGTATAAGAACATGGCTTTCGGCCTTACGCTGCGCAAAGTACCCAAGGCCGAAATAGACCGCAAGGTAAAGGAAGCCGCTAAAATACTGGATATCGAAGGGCTGCTGCAGCGCAAGCCCAAGGCGCTCTCCGGCGGCCAGAGGCAGCGCGTGGCGCTGGGCCGCGCCATGGTGCGAAACCCGGCCGTGTTCCTGCTGGATGAACCGCTCTCCAACCTGGACGCGAAGCTGCGCAATACCATGCGCGCGGAAATCGCGCTGCTGCACAAACGCCTGGGCACCACATTCGTATACGTCACACACGACCAGACAGAGGCCATGACGATGGGCGACCGCATCGTGGTCATGAAGGACGGCTACATTCAGCAGGTGGATACCCCGCAGAATTTGTACGACAAGCCCTGCAACCTGTTTGTCGCCGGCTTTATTGGCACACCGCAGATGAACTTCCTGCCCGCGACCGTTTTAAGGGAGAACGGCGGGTATTACGCCGAATTTGCCGGCACGCGGCTGCCGCTTCTCTCCGGACGCGTACCGGAAAAAGCTATCGCTCCCTATGTCGGCCGCGAGGTCATGCTGGGCATACGCCCCGAGGATATCCGCGTGGACGAAACCGGCGGCCAGGACGGCGCCATCGAGGCGGAAGTGGATATCGCGGAGCTCATGGGCGCCGAGACATACCTCAACGCCACCAGCGCGGGGTATCGCATCATCGCGCGCATACCGGGCCGGTTTGCCGCGAAGAACCTGACCAGTATCCGCCTTGTACCCGATTGCGCGCTGCTGCATTTATTCGATAAGGAGACCCAGGCCTCCCTTATATTCCCTCCCGCCGCCGCGCCGGAGCAAGGCTGCAAGGCATAAGATTGATAAGCTTTAGAAAAGGGCTGTCTCAGAATTCTCCTGAGGCAGCCCTTTTCACATCCAGAACTATTCAGTTTCTTCTGCCTTTGCTTTTATATTCCGTCGGCGATACGCCGTGAAAGCGCTTGAATATCTTCGCGAAATAGCTGCTGTTTTCAAAGCCGATTTTCTCACAGACCTGGTAGATCAGCATGCTTTCGTCGAGCATCTGCTTCGCGAGCCGCATTTTATAGCGGTGCACGTAGTACACGAAATTCATGCCCGTATCCTTCTTGAACAATTGGCTGAGGTAGGAATCCGATACGTTGATGGCGTGCGCCACCTCCGCAAGCTGGACGGGCGCGGACGGATTATTGATGATGTAGTTGATGGCCTGCGCTGTGATGGGTGAGTAATTGTGCTGCAGGCCCAGAGAGGAATCCTGCGCGTACTGACGGATGAACTCATCAAACGTATGCTGCACGCCCTGCGCGCTCGCCGCCTTGACGATGGCGGCCTGATAATGGAAATAGGATTTCGCCTGCGCGCTGTCCCTGTCGTAAGGGAACAGTTCGAGCAGCGCGAGCGTGAATTTGACGAAATCCTCCTGCGGGAAGGCCTCAAGAGAAAGGAAATATTCAAAATACTCCTCCGCCGTTTGCAGCACGCCGTCGAAATCGCCTATGTTATACTGCTCATGCATCAGGCCCTTGAGCTCCAGGTAACGGTCGCGCTGCTCCTGTGTGCAGCTAAGCTGCTCTTCGTAGGTACGCACGCTGCCCTCTCCGCTGTGCCAGAACAGCTCGTTTACGATCTGCGCCGCCAGCCTGTAGCAGGCGGGCAGATCCTCCGGCCTGTTCCAAAGCGGGCTGAACCCTATGAAGCAATGGCAGGAAAGCGTGGTTTCAAGCCCCTGGCGCAGCAAAGCCGCAATACGCAGATGATCCACATCGCCGGGCAGCATGGCCCACAGCGCGTCCCCGCTTGCGCAGGCTGCGCTTTCGACGCCGCCGTTTTTGAGTACCTGCTGGATCATGCTTTTGCGCACGCTCAGGGATACTTCCAGGCCGTTTGCGGGCATGGCAAGCAGGCAGCAGAGCCTGCCCGTCTCAAAGCCCTCGGGCAAAGCGCCGGTAAATCTGCCGGGAGTTTTGAGCAACGCGGTAAGCGCCGCCTTGGTGCCCGTCTCCGGGAGTTCATCCCCCATTGCGCTATCGCTGCGGACCTGCAGGCGGCTTGCGGAGCGTTTGAGCACCGTCAGCAGCTCGTCCGGCGTCATGGTCAGCTTGTTGACATAATCGATCACGCCATAGCGCAGCGCCGTACGCACGCTTTCAAAGTCGTCGCAGCAACTGAGCACGATGACGCTGACGGATACATTCTGCTGCTGCAGTTTTTCCAACAACTCCAACCCGGACATGCGGGGCATGCGCAGATCCAGCAGCACGATGTCCGGCTTGAGCGCGCCGATCTTGGCCAGCGCGTCCATTCCGTCCGTCGCGTCGCTGAGCAGCACGAAGCCCTGCGCCTCCCAATCGATGCAGGTGTGCAGCCCGACCCGGACCAGGTATTCATCCTCCACAATCAAAACACGTATCATTTCGTCTCCGTTCAAAGCCGGGAAAACTGATACCCCCGGCGAACACACATACCTCAGGTCTGCTCTGTCACAAAGGGCAATACCACGTCTATGCGGCATCCCTCGCCGGGTTTGCTGTCGATGCGCAATCCATAGCGGGACCCATATAACAATTGTATCCGATTATGCACATTTGGCAAGCCGATGCCCGTGCCGGAGATTTTCCTGCCGGGATCGCCGCTGAGCGCCAGCGCCGCCGTCTGCTCGTCCATCCCCACGCCGTCGTCGGCGACGGTCAGCGTAAGTTGATCCCCCTCAACGGCCGCACTAAGCGTAATACGCCCGTCCGGACGGGAAAACAGACCGTGCATGAACGCGTTCTCGATGAGCGGCTGCAGACAGAAGCGGGGTATGGTGGCGGAATAAAGCGACGGATCGATGTCCACCGAAAAATCGATGCTGTTGCCATAACGCAGCTGCAACATGGCAACGTAATCGTTGAGGAACGCGATTTCCTTGTCGACACTGATGGAATACTGGTTGCTGTCGAAGGAATAGTGCAGGATATTGCCCAGCTTCCCCAGCATATCCGCCGCCAGCGTATTGCCGTTGAGCGTGGAGATCCACTTGATGCTGTTGAGTGAGTTATACAAAAAATGGGGATTGATCTGCGCCATCAGCGATTCGTAGTAAAGTTTTTCACGGAGCCGCGATTCCTCGCGCACATCTTTAATAAGCTCGTCGATATGCACCGCCACGTCGTTGAGGTTGCCGCGGATCTCGGCGATCTCCCTGATCCAGCTCTTTGCGCCCGCTACGGAATAATCCCCCTCGCGGATATCCTTAAGCTGCCGCGCCGCCAGCAGGAGCGGCTGTGTGATATAATTGGACAGCACGCCTATGATCACGAGCAAAAATGCGCTCAGCGCCAGAAAATATACGGCAAACAGGCCCATCTGGCTGTTCGATCGCTCGAAATACACCTGCGTGGGGATGGTAACCACCAGCTCGATGCCCCAGTTCTCCATCTGGCGGCGCAGGACGGTCGTATTCTCCTCCTGGGGCGGCTCCAGCGTATTGGTAGCGATCAATTCCCCCCGGCTGTATACCTGCTGGTGGTAGTCCAGCAGCGGGTGGTGGGAAAGCGCGTCCCAGAAATCCTTTTCCGGGACGACGATGACGAGATACGCCACAATTTTTTTCTGGTTGTTATAGACGGGCCATGTTGAATTGAAGTTGGTCAATTTGCCGGGGCTGAGTATGTTATCCCACATGACGCGGTCCTGCTCAAAATAGTCCTGGTATTGGGGCGGCTGAGTTTTTTCGCCCAGCGCTGTATAATCGAGCGTAATGATCTGGCCTACGCTCGTAACAAGATACAGTTTGGGGTTAAGGCCGTAGAGCGTCGAGGCGGAAATGCTGCGCATCTGCAGAAGAATAGAATCCCGCGCAAGATAACCGAAGCTGGATTCGGGAGAATCCACCACGGTATTGATATCTTTTTGTATACTGCGGTTGTTGCAGATGGAAGCCGCCGTATAACTGACGCGCTCCACAATGGAGCGAAGCTGGTCCGCGTTGTTGGAAACGATCTGCATGGCCGCGTCGTTTTCGATCTGCCTAAGATATTTGGTAAGCTGGCTTGAGTACAGGAACATAAAGAATATCAGCGGTATCATCACGCTGACCGAGAAAAACAGAAGCAGCGCCTGCCTGACGCTCAGGCCTCCCTTTATATTCAGAAACATACTTGCCTTTTTGAGTATGCGAAACATGCTTTTGTTTCCTTTCCAGGTATGCCCGCCATGCGGGCGGATATACCGCTCAACGCAAAGCAAACAGAAAAATCGGACTTTTCGGGTTCCGCAATTATAGGACCTAAATTTTATGACAGTTCGGCGTAAATATGTGTTTATCGCTGGGGTAGGCGTGCCTTCCTGCCGGTGAAATAGAAAAAAACGTGGTGCATTCCCATAATTTTATTACTTCATCCGGTATAGCAAAAACTATATACTTGATGAAACAAGAATTCAAGAACTTGCACGCGCAAAATATCACTTGGGAAGGCATTGACTATCAAACAGGCAGGAATTGGCACATTATGGGGCAGCTGTTTGGCAGCCGAAATATAAAATCGTTCGTTTTTGACAATAAAATGCAGGATGCCTCGGCGTCCTTTCAAAACGCCCCGCCCCAATACGGTTATACCAGTAAAAGCAATTGCAAAGACCGGCAGTTTTTTAAGCGCTAATGCCGCGTGCGGTTTCGCATGCGGCGCGCGCGGCCTCTCGCCCGAATGGCGCATTCGGACATTCTACAGGGATTGACATGCGGCCGCGGGCCGCGTAACCAATCGTTCAGTTTGGCGGGAACGGCGTTTCGTTCGTTCCCAGCCTCTGATAAAACGAACTGGAGGAGAAAGAGATGAAGAAAAGGCTGTTCCAAGTGATTCTTGCATCGGTTATGTGCGTATTGTTCATAGCCGGATGCGCCGCGCCCGTCCAAACTCCGGCCGCGACCGAGGAACCCGCCCCCGCCGCAACCGCAGCGCCGGAAGCGACCGAAGCGCCCGCGCCGCAGCTTAAGGCGGACCTCAACATATGGGTGTACGACGAATTCTATACGGATGCCGAGAATTCTCCCATCGCGCAGTTGACCAAGGAATTTACGGACGCGAACCCCGGCGTCACCGTCACGTTCACGCCCGTGCCCTACGGCAGCAGCTCCTACCGCGATAAGTACATTCAGGCCGCGCAGGGCGGCAGCGGCCCCGACGTCATACTCTCGGACAACGTATGGGTACCCCAGCTTGCCGCTATGGACCTCATCGTTCCCCTCACCCAGCAACTGGGCGACAAGAAGGACGAGTTCTTCCCCGGCACCATCGACGCCGCGACCTGGAACAACGAAATCTATGGCGTACCCTTCCATACGGACGTTATGGTGCTCTTCTACAACAAGGATATGTTCAAGGCCGCGGGCCTCGACCCCGAAGCGCCTCCCACCACCTGGGATGAGTTCCGCAACGACGCCATCGCCATTACCAAGGCCGGCAAGGCGGGCTTCGGCCTGCTGGGCGGCTGGGGCGGCTCGTTTGAGTGGCTGCCGTGGCTGTGG
>JAEWWD010000280.1 GCA_023396535.1 Bacillota bacterium | reverse complement strand
GTTATAGCCTGCTCGATGCTGGAAGACGAAGTGCGGGAGGCCATGCGGCAAACCGGCCGGGAATTGCCCGTATTGTGGATAGACAGGGGCCTGCACGAGTATCCCGAACGGTTGCGCGAGGAACTGCGCTCCCGTATCGATTCCACGGACGACGCAGAAGTCATTATGTTAACGTTTGCATTATGTGGCAACGCACTGGCCGGAATAGGCAGTAAACACGCCAAATTGGTGCTGCCGAAATTTGACGACTGTATCCACATACTCACTAGCAAAGGGCCCGGTTCCCGCGGCGAAGTGGATTGCAGGACCCTGTATTATACGGGCGGCTGGCTGAAATCGGAGAAATTCATTGGAAACGAATTCGAAAGCTGCCTGCGGCGGTACGGCCCGAAGAAAACCAAATTCATTTATGACGCCATGCTTAAAAACTACCGGTCCGTGCAGTTGCTGGATACGCAGTCGTACGACATGCGGGAGTATCGCGGCTTAGCGGCGGATACGGCCGCCCGGCTGGGGCTTACGTATTCGGAAGGAACCGGGTCCCTGCGCATTCTGAAGAAACTGTTTCTGGGCGAATGGGACGACGAATTTTTAATCGCCCTGCCGGGCGAACAATTCAGGATGGAGCAGTTCATACCGTCTCGGAGTGGAGGTGCATGATATGCAGGAAATCACGCTGTACTTACTTTCAGGCTTTTTAGGGGCGGGGAAAACCACGCTGCTGCAGCGCATGCTCAGCAACTATGCGCAGCAGCGCGTCGGTGTGCTGGTCAACGAATTCGGGCAATTGGGGATAGACGGCCGGCTGATCGAATCCGGGGATATCCGGATGACGGAGATCGACAACGGCTCCATATTCTGCAGTTGCCTGAAAGCCCAGTTTGTCGACGCGCTGATCCGTTTTTCAGAAAGCCCCGTAGAGCTACTTCTGGTGGAGAGCTCCGGCCTCGCGGACCCGACGGATATGGCAAGAATACTCACGGAGATAAAGAACAAGCTGGCCCGCCCATACCGGTACGCCGGGTCGATTTGCCTGGTGGACTGCACGACGTTTCTGGAATACGCGGATGTGCTTCTGCCCATCGAGCATCAGATCGCCGCGGCGGACGTGATTTTGCTGAATAAAACGGATATTGCACAAGCCGCCGTCATCGACGAGGTGGAAGCCACGGTGAAGGCGATCAATCCCGCCGCGCGCGTGCTGCGCACGACGTACGCGCAGGTGCCGTTTGACGAATTGCCGATAAACGGCATGATGGAGAAAAGCAATCGCCGCTGCTGCTGCAATTTCTCCTGGAACAGACCGGACAGTTACGTGCTCCGTACCTCCTGTGTGGTCTTGCAGGAACGGCTGCTGGACGCCGCGGTAGCGCTTTCGCCGCACGTACTGCGCATGAAGGGCTTCGCGCAATGCGAAAACGGCCCCGTTTTTGTCGAAATCGCGGGCGGCCGCGCATCGGTGCGGCCTGTACAGGCGGATAAGGACGTATCCGGCACGGAATTGATACTGTTGACCGATAAACCCAATTCAGCCGCCGCGTTGCAGGCTATTTGGGAAAAAGCGGCCGGCTGCGCCGCGCATATAGAATAACACATATAGAATAGAACAAAGCGAGGGGTGCGAAACATGACAGGAAAAGAATTGATTTTTCAGACGTTCCGCCACGAAACGACACAGAGAGTCCCCTGGGTGCCCTTTGCGGGCGTACATGCCGGCAAACTGAAGGGATACAACGCACGGGAAATCCTTACGGACGAAGAGAAGCTTTTTAGCTCCCTCATGGAAGTGCATAAGCTGTACATGCCGGACGGCATGCCCATCGTGTTCGATCTGCAGCTGGAGGCGGAAATACTCGGCTGCGAACTCGTGTGGGCGGAAAACAACCCGCCCAGCGTACTCACGCATCCGTTTGAGGCGGACGACGCCGCGTACGACAAGGTGGTTGGCGCGGACGACGGGCGTATCCCGCTCATCATGAACGTATGCCGCAGGGTAAAGGCTGCCGTGGGGGATACGACGGCGCTGTACGGATTGTTCTGCGGGCCGTTCACGCTGGCGTCGCACCTTAGGGGAACCAAGCTGTTCATGGATATGAAGCGAAATCCGGACCGCGTGCACGCCCTCATGGAGTACGTATATCAAAACGCGTGCAGCATGGTCGATCTCTACGCCGAGGCGGGCATGGACATCATCGCGCCGGTGGACCCGCTGGTTTCGCAGATTTCCCCGGTTCATTTTCGGACATTCCTGTCGGACGTGTATACGCGCCTGCTGGACTATATCCGTTCCAAGGGCCTGTATTCTTCCTTCTTCGTGTGCGGGAACGCGCTGCGCAACATCGAGGAAATGTGCCTGACAAAGCCGGACGGCATATCCATAGACGAAAACATCCCCATGGCCACGGCCAAAGAAATCACGGACCGTTACAATGTGGTCATAGGCGGAAACATACCGCTCACCACCACCATGCTCTTCGGCAACCAGCAGGACAACATGAAGTTCATCGTGGATATGCTGGACAGCGTGGACAGGCACAACCTCATCGTATCCCCGGGATGCGACATGCCTTTCGACGTGCCCATCGAAAATACCATCGCCGTGACGGAAACGGTGCGCGATATCGAAAAGTACCGCGAGTTGGTCAAGAACTATGAATCCGTGGGCGCCGACGTGGAAGTGGAGCTTCCCGACTACGACGCGCTGCCGCGTCCCCTCTTGGAGGCATTTACGCTGGATTCCGCGTCCTGCGCGGCCTGTACCTATATGTGGGCCATGGTGGGCGACGCCAAAGCTGAATTCGGCGACAAAATCGACGCCGTCGAATACAAATATACCTCCCGCGAGGGTATCGCGCGCTGCAAGCGGATGGGCGTGCAAAATCTCCCGTCGCTGTATATCAACGGCAAGCTGGCTTACGCTTCCATCATCCCCGGCCACGAAGAGCTATACGAACAGATACGCAAACTCCTATAGAGAAATCAAGCATAATACAAGCCGGGCGCATGCTTGCGCCCGGCTTCGGGTGTTGGCAAAGCGTTACGTTGAGGGCTCTGCCCTCAAGCACCCGCTTAGGGCCGTAACGGCCCTAAGAACCCATTCCCGGAAATGCCCTCGAATGGGGCATTTCCGATGAAGGGCTTCTAAAGGCTCTCGTCAATCGTCGTCCCCGGACGATTCGCCAAACGCCATCACTTCTATAAACCGCTCCAGAAAATACGGATGCGTGGCGAGCTCCACCGTCTGCGCGCGCCGCGCGATGCTGCGCGCCTCTTCCAGCCGATCAACGCTTTGCAGTATATAGCCGGCGCCTATTCCCGCCGCGTTGCCTATGGCCAGCGTCCGCCCGCCCATGGCGTACGGAATGAGGCCGATTTCAGCCGCGCTCCGGGGCTGAATGCTGCTGCCGAACCCGCCGCAGAGTATGATGCGGGACAGCGCTTCATAGCCGAGAGAGCACTCGTGCAACAGCGTATCCATGCCGCCGCGGATAGCGGCCTTGGCAAGCTGCAGTTCGCGTATATCGCCCTGGGTCAGGGATACGCCGCTATTGCCGATGCTTACCGCGCCGGCATATCGCCGGTCCATGCGGCCCGAACGGTCGATGACGCCGAGCGCGAGCAGCGCCGCGGCAGCGTCGACGAGCCCCGAGCCGCAAATGCTCTGTGCAGATCCGCCGCCGACGGTCGTATATTCAATGGTTCCGTTATCTACCCGAACGGATTGTATCGCGCCCGTGCGCGCGTTGGACCCGCAGGAGATTCCCGCGCCCTCAAACGCGGGCCCTGCCGCCGTCGCGCAGCAGACCATGCGCTTTGGCGTTTGCAGCGCCATTTCCCCGTTGGTGCCGATATCCACCAGCAGCAGGTTCTCCTTTTTGCGCGTGATGCCGCTGGCCAGTATGCTGCAGGTGATGTCCGCGCCCACATAAGAAGAGATACAGGGCGGAATATACGTTTGTACGCCCGCAAATCCGTTTAGTTCGAGATCCAGCCAGCAGTCGAACAGGGATTGCGGCGTAAACGGCGCAAGCGCGAGCGAACCGGGCTCCAGGCCCGCGAGGATATGCATCATGGCCGTGTTGCCCGTCGCGACGATCGCCCGGATTTCATCCGCCGGCACGCCCGCTTTGCGGCAAATCCCGCGGAGCATGTCCGCAAGCTGTCCCCTGATCAGCGCGCACAACGGCTCTACGGTATGCGTGTTGCAGTAATCGATGCGGGAAAGCACGTTGGAGCCGTACGGCTGCTGCCTGTTCAGTTCCCCCAGCACCGCAAGCGGTTCGTTTCCGTTTTCGTGGAACAGGTACCCGACCACGGTTGTGGTGCCGATATCGAACGCGGCGCCGAAGCCGCCCCGGTAGACCGGCCGTATGGCCTCGCTGTCGGCGGCATAATTGGATGCGATCGTGTCCCGGCCGCCGCCGGGAAGATATACCGCGCAATCGCCCTTAGCCCGGGTAAAGCAGGCAAGGCGGGTTCCCTCTTCCGCGTCTTTGAGCAGCGCGCGTTCACCCTCTTCCATGGAAGAGAGCGCGCCTTGCGCGCGCACGCGGCATTTGCCGCAGGTATGGTTGCCCGCGCAGGGAAAGGAGATGGATACGCCGCTGCGCTGTAAAGCATGAAGAAGCGACTCCTGCGGCGATATTTCAACGTCTCGTTCGTCAATTCCCGTATAAATTGTGAGCTTGGGCATCTCATCCCTCCTTAAAATAAGCCCCAATCCGGCCCCTTAGCCGGACTGAGGCTTGTCTGTTATCGGCCATAAAGCGGTTACCGCCGTGGCGCGGGGCCGGTGGAAGCGCGATGTACCAACTCCAGCGGGTACATGATTTGCACATAGGGGCGTCCCGGCTCGTTCAGGCGCTTGAGCAGCACCTCGGCGGCATGCACGCCCATATCAAACGAGCAGGCGTCGAGCGTAGTCAGGGGCGGATTGAATTCGCCGCTTCCGGGTTCGTTATCGAATCCTATTATGGAGATGTCCTGGGGTATTCTCAAGCCGTTGGCTGCGGCCGACCCGATGGCCCCCATCGCCATGGTATCGGTTGTAGCAAACACGGCCGTGGGCGGGTCGGGGAGCTGCAGGAGTTTATCCATTGCCGTCCACCCGCCGCGGGGATTCCAATCCCCTGTTTCCACATATTCGGGGTAAAACGGTATTTTCAGCGCGGTGAGCGCCTGCTTAAAGGCGTAAAGCCTTTGTTTGCTGCTGTAGCCAGCTTTATTTCCAAGTATAATGGCGATTTTGCGGTGACCTAATCCGTCCAGGTGTTGTATTGCGTTCATCACGCCGCCGTCGATATCCAGAAAGAACGCGTCATATTCTCCGCCGGGGGCAACGCGTTCGATCAGCACCTTGATGGTCTTTGCGGGCAAAAGCTCAATAGGCGGTATTCCGCCGGTGGAGCTTGCGAATATGACGCCGTCGATGCCGTGATAATTCAGATTTTTACAGATAAACTTCTCGCGTTCCCTATCCTCCGCCGAGCTTGCCAAAATCAAGCTGAAGCGCTCCGCTTCCAGCGTTTTCTGCGCGCCGGCGGCATAATTGGCGAAAGATAGATTCTGCATGTTTGGTACAATAAGCGCAACCGTCTTGCTGGATGCAGTTTGCAGCCCCCGCGCGAATGGGTTGGGCGTATAATCGAGTTCCTTAATGGCTTCCCGCACCGCTTCGAGAGTTTCCTGGTTTAGCAGGTCGGGATGGTTAATTGCCCTCGATACTGTCGAATGTGATACACCGGCGCGCTGCGCTACATCCTTCAGGGTAGCCGGCGAAACGGTTAGCCGCTTATTATGCGTTTTCATTGATAAGGATGGTCACCTCCATAGTGAACTAGAGAACCTGTTGCATCACAACGCAGCCTGTTTCAGGAAGAAAAAAGCAAACGTGTGTAGGATCACATGTAAATGATTTTTAAAAAGGGCCTATCCTCTGAAACCATGCTTGCATATTATTCTCTGTTTGCATTATATCTGCTTTTTCAAGAGAATACAACAGGTTATCAAGCCTTAAGAGTCGATTTGTATCCAAATATATACTAATCATAAAAAATAATTTGTATATTTTTTTGAAATCAAGGAGGAATTCATTTATCTATGTAGAAATAAATAATGCCCAAAAAATGAACACGTTAACACCGAAAGTTTCAAGGTTATCATAATTGTACCTGCATAAAGAAAATATTTTTTATGAAACACTTGAAAGAACTTGATTGTCCATGTAGAATTAAGTAATACACAAGACATGAACACGTTAACACTAATAATTCCAAGTTCCTCCAAAATTAACATAGTAGAGACCTACAATAAACATTAATTTTTTTTGAAACCAAAAAGGAATTCAATTATCCCTGCAGGAACGAATAGTGCACAAAAATGAACACGTTAACATAATGAATTTCAGGTTTTTCCAAATGGACATACAAATGTGCAGAAACAACACAGCTGAGGAGGATATCACATGTCAAACATCATTGAGCAGATTGCCGACGCTATCTACAATGGCGACTGCGACGAGGTCGAACAGCTTGCACAGCAGGTACTGGACCAGAACATCGATCCGAACGAGGCCATCAACAAGGGTGGGGTCGTTGCGCTGGAAAGGCTCGGCGAGGCGTTCGACAATCTCG
>JAEWWD010000231.1 GCA_023396535.1 Bacillota bacterium | reverse complement strand
TTTGGTTGGCGCCGGTAGGATGGGCGCTTTTTTCGGCAATCAAATGCCTGCGGACGCAAAGAAAATTGTGATCGACACGGACGAGGATAAGGCAAGACAGCTCGCGGAAAAAATTGGTGCGATGTTTGATACGTCCCTGACCGCGGCAAGCAGCGCGGATGTCGTCGCCATCGTGCTGCCCGGCCCGGTAGTCAATCCGGTTGCGGCGCAGCTTGGCCCCATCGTAAAGGATGATGCGGTCGTGATGAATATGGCCACGGAAGGCGCGATTGACGAAGAGACCAAGCGCACTTATCCCGCTGCCCATTTTGTGGACGCCAAAATCATAGGCCACGCCAGGAGCATGGTGCTTGGCGCTCCCGGATACGTCGTGGTCAATACGGAGGACAAATCGGTATTTCAAAAGGTCGCCTATTGTCTGCCCGGTTACGCAAAGGTAGTTATGGGCGACTCGAGCGTTGTGCCCCGCATCAATAAAATTGGCTCGGGAGAAGGCATACGGGCGGCCGTGACGGTACGTAAGCTGCTCAAGCAATACAATATTCCCAGGGAGTGGGAGGACATCGTCATTTATACCGTATGCGCCGGCACCATGCGCTCCTACGTGGAAGGAGATCTTGGAGAATTCGCGCGCAAGCTGGCAGATCAGCTTGAGGCTGAACAGGGCTGATTAAACGCCGCTTGGCGGCGTCAGAGAAATAAGCTAAAGAAGGATTGACACATGGATTACCTTTGGATATTTTTAACGGCAGTTACCGGCGGGTTCCTGCAGTCCATCATAGGCTTTGGATTCGGCATCATCGCTATGGTGCTGTTTTCGCTGTTTTTCCAATACATGCCGTATGCGGCGGCGGTATCCATGCTGGTTACGCTGGCTGGGTCTATCTGGATGCTGCGAGGAGGGCGGTGGCGCAAGGCGAACCTGAAGAAAATGTTGCCCGTCATCTGCACGTATTTTGTCGTGATGCCCTTTGCAAACAGGCTTTCCATGATTATGCCTAAAAGTTATTTCGGCATCGCGCTGGCAACGGTGCTGATTGCGCTGGCGGTACTCAACATATTCTTCGAAGGAAAGGTGCGCCTTAGCGCGACGCTTGCGACGGCGATCGGCATAGGCGTGCTTGCGGGCGTACTGGGCGGTATGTTCAACATGAGCGGCTCCGCCGCGGTGTTCTTTTGTCTTGTCGCGTTTGACAACAAGGAGGAGTATATGTCCTCCATACAGGCGTATTACCTGGTCACGAACATTTACGGCGTGGTCGTGCGATCTATCAACGGCCTGCTCACGACGCAGGTGATGCTGTGGGGCGCCGCAGGCATAGCGGGCATGGTGGCCGGCATGGCGCTGGGCAGCATCGTATTTGGAAAAATCAGCTTCCCGTCCCTGCGCAAATGGGTTTACGCATTTATAGGCATAAGCGGGATCTGGATGATTATTACGAATGTTTGATTTGTACCGGCAGTGGGAATGAGCCCTTTTTGCAGTGAATACGGTGGGCCCGATAATAAAAAATAAAAAAAGCCGCTCTTCAATGATGAGTAGCGTATTGCATTCGGATTTTCGATGTGTTATAGTAATTACTGACAGAGGTGACGCCCTTGCTTACACCCAAGGAAAGACTTGAACTGGATTTGCTCGGCGTCATGGCCGGAGTTGAAGAGCCTATCGGCTCAGGTACGCTTACGCTGCGTTTACGGGAAAAACAATGGGATACCAGCGCAGCTACCATCGGTCGTCTGCTCAGCGAGATGGATCATGGCGGCATTACGCAAAAGCTGGGATATAAAGGCCGCCTGCTTACCAAGCTGGGTGAAAAAAAGCTTGCGGAGCTGCGTAACAGGGACGAACTGGCACGGTACAGCAGCCGTTTCTACGAGACGGTGGAAGCGGAAAGCAAATCCAACCTGCTCAACATACTTACGGCGCGGCGAGGGATAGAACGGGAAGCCGCCCGGCTTGCGGCGCTTAACGCGACGGAAGAGGATATCGAGCATCTGAGGGATATTTACAATCGCCAGAACGATTATGTCGGGCGCGGTGAAATGTCCGCAGATCAGGACGTTGTGTTCCACCAGGCGGTGGCGCGCGCAAGCAAGAACGACGTTCTTTCCGCTGCTTATGATTTTATATGGCAGAACGGCAAGTTTTCACCGGTGATGGAATATATCCGTATCAGCGTTGGCGGTAAAATGGCGGTAGACCACAACCGAATTCTTGACGCAATCATCGCAAAGGATGCGGTTTTGGCCGAACAGCTTATGGTTATGCATATCGACGGACTCATTGACGACGCGAACAAATATTGGGGCCATGTGCACAAGAAGCGCAAGCATAAAACGGATCAGTAACAACAGACACAGATACAGGATTAGTTAAGTCGATATACACGGATCGGCCGCTCATCAACAATGAGCTACGAATGGAACGGACCAGTTGATTGCTCATCAATAATGAGCAGGGGAGGACGCAGTGAACGATCCATACAAATCCGGCATGTTTCAGGGAAATCCTTATTACGACAAGCGAACGGTTGAAAGCAGTCTCTGCGTCATATTAGACGGCAGGTTTGAACAAAGAGGCCTGCAGTTGATTCCGCAGATGTCCCGCGCTCTCAAGAAAAACGAGGTTCACGAGCTGATCGCCAGCGACGAGGCGGGCATTGGACCCGGTTCGCGCGTAGATAAGATCGCGTACATCGGCTTTATGGAAATAGAGACGGGCGGAGTTATCATCAAAGGGGACGAGGTGCTTTGCGAGGGGGCGATCATCGGCACTATCGCCGGGTTTGACGAAACGCATATGCCCAATCATCAGAACATCGTGATCAGCGGCGAACGAAAAAGCGGAGCAGAACGGGCGCTCCGGCTGGAAAGCCGCATTTCCTTTCGTCACGTAAAACCGTGAATTTCACGTTTCAAGCAAATATTCTAAGCTGAAAAGGAGAAAAAAGCCATGGTTGAAGAGAAACTCAGGCAGTTAGGCATTGAGCTGCCCGAAACGCCTACCCCTCTCGCTGCATACGTTCCTGCGGTTAAGGCGGGCGATTTTGCGTACACATCAGGTCAGATTCCTCTTGTCAAGGGCGAGCTGAAGTTCAAAGGCAAGATTGGAGCGGAGCTTACGGAGGAAGAAGGCTATCAGGCGGCGCGCATATGCGCCATCAACTGCCTGAGCGCGCTCAAGGGCGCAATCGGCGACCTGGATAAAATCGAGCGTATCGTTAAGGTTGTTGGCTTCGTCAACAGCGCCCCCGGCTTTAAAATGCAGCCCAAAGTCATCAACGGCGCATCCGAGCTGTTGGGCGAAGTATTCGGCGACGCCGGCAAGCATGCGCGTTCCGCCGTGGGCGTAAACGAGCTGCCCATCGATTCCGCCGTCGAAGTGGAAGTCATCGTCAAACTCAAGTAACCTGGTATCCCAAGCTGTTCCTGAAAACAGTTCCGAAATAGAGAAAGGAGAAATCATATGGCTACGCCGAAGTACAAGTTCCAGATGTACAAAAACCTGCAGACCAACATTCCCAAGATCTACGAGGCGCTGCGCAAAGCGTCCGACGACATCGGCATTCCCGCTGACAAGAAGAACACGTTCGGACTGACCGGCGCTATTTCCGGTTGCCCCGCCCCGCTTCGCAAGGATATCATGGAGGCAAGCGAGAAGGGCGCCACCAAGGTCATTCCCCTTACCGCCCTCGTCGAGCAGCTTCGTGAGATCGTGAAGGACGTGTATGGCGACGGCTACGACGTGGCCCCCCTCTCCACCTGCGAAGCCGGTCTCTGGACGACAATCGATACGTTGTTCAGCCCCCCGATCGCCGGCCGAGGCGACAACTATCGCGCCCGCTACATGGCGCCCTATGAGAAGCATATGCATCACCAGGCGGGCTACGGTCGTCCGTTCCCGCCGCGCTATAAGGATTACCTGGCTGACAGGGGCTCCACTGCGGGTGAGCTTGGTTTCTATGGCAAACGCCAGAACAATCTGGATACCATCATCGTTCCCCTGCCCGGCGCTAAATACGACGTGCACGGCATCAAGCACCACCCCGTTCCCCTGCTCACGCATGTGGATCCCGACGCCGCATACGACGTTCTCAAGCGCCAAGCTGAAATACATGCCTCCATGCTCACCGGTATCGTATCCCTTGGCTATGACACCCCGGGTTACGGCTATAGCGTGAAGGACGCCGACGGCGTACCCAAACTGCAGAAGAACATCAGCAAACTCGCGAAGGAATTCAATATCCCCTACGTGGTCGACAATGCATGGGGTCTGCCCTTCGTCGGCTTTGATCCGGTCGGCGCCGGATGCGACGCCGTCGTGTACAGTATGGATAAGGCGACCGGTTCCGCAACGAGCGGCCTTATCATCGGCAAGGAAGACGTCATGGTCGCTATCCGCCGCGCCATGGGTATGCATGGCGACCGCTGGGGTACCGGCGCCTGCTACGGAAAAGCCGCGTTTGTCGGCTTTGACCCCGGCAAGGAAGCCCTGCTTACACAGATACAGGCCCTCAAGGTCCTGCGCGATACTCCCGAAGTGCTCACCAAGCCCGTCGACGATCTTGAAGCCATCGTGAAGGAAGAGTTCGCCAAGCTGCCCAAGGAACTGCTCGATGGTATCATCATCAGCAAGTCCTATAACTCTACCGCTATTGAAGTGAACTACGAGAACACCTGGAAGAACGGCAAGATGGGCATCCCCATTTTCTCCATCGAGGATATGTACTCCGGCACCAACCTGTTCCAGACCGGTATCGCTCAGATGGGCGTTATCCCCACCGTTGCGTACGACGGCAACATCTACATGTCCACAGGCCTCGGCACCACCGACGAAAACGGCGCGCTGCTCGAGAAGGAATCCCGCTGGGCGGTCAAGGCCCTGGTCAAGGCCATCGAGATCGTCTGCGAATTTGCCGGCATTCTGTAATCGCAGGTACGACAGGCCCGCGCTGCCGGTTCTCGGCGGGCGGGGACATACGTTCGCAAACCGCCAGTACGTTCCGGTCCGGGAAATTTTCCCGGGCCGGGGCGGCCGGCGTTTCGGCGCACTATCATTCTTATTGCGCATCATTTTGATTACCCAAATCGATCTTGAAAGGGGTTACACAGCATGACAAAAATCGTTGTCATCGGTGGCGGTTGGGCGGGCGTCAGCGCCGCTGTTGCTGCGAAGAAAGCCGGAGCGGACGTTATCGTTCTGGAAAGGGCGGATATGTTGCTTGGCACCGGCCTCGTTGGCGGCATTATGCGCAACAATGGCCGTTTTACGGCGGCGGAGGAAGCGATCGCCATGGGCGGCGGCGATGTATTCCAGCTTATCGACGCCAATTGCCGCCATACGAATGTGGATTTTCCCGGGCATAAGCATGCTAGCCTGTACGATATAGCGAAAATTGAGCCGGCTATACGTGAGATGCTGCTGGAAAGAGGAATCGAGGTACGCTTGCGCGCCCGCGTCAAGGATGCGGAAGCGGTGGACGGCGTCATTCACAATGTTACGCTTGACGACGGCGAGGTCATAGACGGCGACGTATTCGTTGAGACCACAGGCTCCGCCGGCCCCATGAACAACTGCACCAAATACGGCAACGGCTGCGCCATGTGCGTGCTGCGCTGCCCGACATTCGGCGGCCGCGTCAGCATCGCCGCCAAGATCGGCATCAAGGAAATGGTGGGCAGGAAAGCGGACGGCACCATCGGCGCCATGAGCGGCTCGGGCAAGCTGCTCAAGGAATCGCTGGGTAAAGATATCGTCGACAAGCTTGAGAAGGACGGCGTCGCCGTCATTCCCCTCCCCGAACACCTCAGGAAGGGCGAGGGTATGCTCGGCAAAAAGGCCTGCCAGCAGTACGCGCTCAAGGAATTTGCCGAGAATATCATATTGCTGGATACGGGCCACGCCAAGATCATGAGCCCTTATTATCCGCTGGATCTGCTGCGCCAGGTACCCGGGTTTGAAAACGCCCGGTTTGACGATCCCTACGCCGGCGGCATTGGCAATTCCATGCGCTTCATGTCCATTTCCCCGCGCGACGACGCCATGCATGTGATAGGCGCCGATAACCTGTTCTGCGGCGGCGAGAAGGCAGGCCTGTTTGTAGGCCATACGGAAGCCATTGTCACAGGTACGCTCGCGGGCTATAACGCGGTGCGTTATGCGAAGAACCTCCCGTTGCTCGTCATTCCGGAGAGTATCTCGATCGGCGACGCTATCGCATGGGTTAACAGGGAGATGAAGACCGAGAACGGCATGGGGTTGAAATACACGTTCTCCGGCTCCACCTATTTCAAGCATATGCAGGAGCTTGGCCTGTACATCACGGATATCGCCGCAATCAAAGATCGCGTGGAAAAGGCCGGCATGACGAATATCTATTGTAAATAGACCTGCTCAGCCGGCGGTCTCCCGTAAGCGGAACAGCCGTGTCCTGCCGGTCGCCTGTCGGCCGGCAGGATGCGGATATGCGAAAGGATGGGGGTAAGGTATGTCCCAGGTTTTGGCGCACGTAATGGACGCATTGGATATCGAGACATTTCTCGCCTGCGAGAGTGAGGAGGAAGGGAAATCCCTTGCGCTGGCTCTGATGAAGGATTTGGGCTTTCAGGATTCGGATATTGTTTTCATTCAGTTTGCCGGGCCGGGCGCGCGAGTCAGGGTCCGCGCGTATATCAACCGCCCCGGCGACGCCTACCCCTGGCTGAGCTTCGAAAAATGCGCTGGGGAGGTGCGAGTATGATAAAGAAGAAAATACTGATGGCGCCGCTCGATCCGGTGCACGATATCGGCTTGAAGATCATCAACCGCGGGCTGCGTGAAGCGGGTCATGAAACCATATTGCTGCAGCCGGATCTTCCCATTGAAGAAATCATACAGGAAATCATCGATAAGAAGGCGGATACCGTGCTGATCAGCCGCACGCTGGGCTATGGCGTGGCGGATCTGCTTTCCCGTTTTATAGACCTCGCGGATGCCGCCGGGCTGCGCGACCATATCCGCATGGCGATCGGCGGCATGGCCATCCGCCCGGAGCTTGCGCAGGAGTTGGGCTTCGACGCCGGTTTTGGCCCTGGGACTACCGTGGAGGAAACCCTTGCGTTTGTAGAGGGCCGCGAATATGTGCCGGATGCGAGCGCGTCGTTGAAGACGCGCAAGGACATCACCGAAGGCTATACATATACATTCAAGCATGATAAAATCAAACGGCTGCTTGATGAAATCACGCCTGCGCTCAGGGAATGGGCCGAAAGTATGACGTCGCCCGGCGTACAGCGCGCCGAAGTGCGCGAACAGTTATGGGACGTTGACCGCTGGCGCGCCTATGATCGCATGACGGAATTTGAAAAGGCGTACCCCGAACTGTGTGGCGACCTGGTGCGTAATTTCTACGAAAAGGGTGAGCTCCACCCCAAAACGCGCCGATTCACGAAAAACGACGTCGAAGAGCTGGAAGCGTATCTGGAGCGCACAAAACAGCATATGGTTACGCCCAAGCTGCAGCGAACGCTCAAGAAGCCCGTTGTGTTCAACCAGTACGGCACGGGCTGCCCGTATATGGATATCGCGCATATCAAGGTAAGCGAAGCGTGGGGCGCGGATGGAGTCGTGCACTTCGATCCTTCATGGGGCGCACGGACGGAGGGCTTTTTTGACGGCTTCATCACGCATCAGGAAGACGGTACGGTCATTACGCCCGCCAACCTCAATCGCATATATAACGCGCTGGAACCGTCGACAATCTGGCAGGTTCGCGCGCACCGCGGACTGAATACGCCGGAGACTGTCGTGCTCGCAGGCAAAATCGGCGCACATATGACCAAAATCAATATGTGCTACGGCTCTCTGGGCGCGGGTACCGACCCCGAGCGGCTGACGGTGGACGGCGTAGCCGCCATGAAGTACGCGAAAAAGTACAACATGCCCTTTGATATCGTGACCAACGACGAGCTGTGCGGCGTTCCCGCCCACAAGGCGTTCGCCGGCATACTCATACTGGCGCATCTGGCAGTATCGCTCGGGTGCAGGCCCGTGCTGCAGCCGTTGTTCTGCTATTCGCCTGAGGTCATGATCAGCCGGCAGATGGACGACAACTATGTGGACTTCAACGCCGCCAAGATACTGGCCCTTCGCTCCATCGTGGATGCGCCCATATGGCCGGGCGCGCCCATAGGCTTCCTCACGCAGACGGAGGACCGCGTGCAGTCCAGCGCTTCTACGGCGTTCCATGCTTCTATGGCCGCCATGCTGGGTGTGGACGCGATTTCCATCGCTTCTTCGGACGAAGCGTATTCGGGCGGCCCCATCACATTGGCGCCCAAGGTCGATACGCTGCGCGCCACGGCGGAGGGCTTCCGTTTCTTCGGCCATACCAAGCTGGAGTACAGCGCGAACGCGAAACTGTGGGCTGACGAACTGGTGGACGGCATCGAGAAGGTGCTCGAGCAGGTTGCTGGGAAAGAGAGCTTTGTACAGGCACTGTACGACGGCGTTCTCGGCAGCAGGGAAGACGGCGCGTATCCGGGCCGCAGCGGCAGGGGCACCGTTTCGCCGAAAATATATAAATAGGAAGATTCACCCAAGGCGGAGCATATTTTCTAATGAAAATGAGGCCCAGATGAAGAGCATAGGCATTGCGGGCACCGCGAAAAACACAGGAAAAACCACCACGCTTTCCGCCGTAATGGATTTGCTCAAGCAGCACGGCGTATCTTTAGCGCTGACCAGTATCGGCTATGACGGCGAGGCAATGGATAATGTGACAGGCCTTCCCAAACCCCGTATCGTGGTCCGCGAAGGCGATATCGCCGCCGTTGCGCAGAGCTGCCTCAGGGCAAGCGAAGCGGTCATCGAGGTGCTGGAGGATACCGGCATACAGACCGGCATGGGCCATATACTGATCGGCCGCGTCAAAAAGGGCGGCAAGCTGGTGCTTGCAGGGCCCAACAAGCGCAGGGAACTGCGCGAGGTGCTGGACCGCCTCGATGCGTACGGTGCGGCGCTTTGCATTGTGGACGGCGCGCTCAACAGAATGGCGCCGCTGGTGGAAGTGGACGGGCTTATACTCGCCACAGGCGCGGCGCGGCATACGGATATCGCGCGCCTGGCCAGGGAAAGCGGCATTATACTGGAGCTTTTTTCACTGCCCGCGCTTGCCGAGAAAGGACGCACGGGAGAGATACTCTCCGTTTTTACGGAGAGCGGGTACGACGCTCTCCTGAAAGAATTTGAAGGGGCGGACACGCTGCGCGTCACGGGCGTGATTGCCTGCGAGTATCTGAATAGGCTTGCGCTCCGTAAGGGTATTGGCGGGAAACGGCTGATATTTGGGGATCCCGTCAAGCTGCTTCTGTCGGGAAGCCCGGAAGAGGCATATGGAAGCCTGCGTACGCTGCGGGAAGCGGGGGCGCAGGTAGGCGTTGTGCATCCCATACAAACGCTGGCCGTCACCGTCAACCCGTATTACCCCCAGTATCGCTACAACAGCGGCGATTATGACGCCGCTTATGTAGATAAAGAAGAATTGCTCGCGGCGATATCCGCCGCTGTGCCTGCGCCGTGTTACGACGTCGTGCGGCAGGGCGCGGAAGGCATCGTGCGGGCGGTTAAGAATTTGCTGAACAAATAAGAAACAAGGAGGCAGGTTATGATTGAGATCAGGTGGCATGGCCGCGGCGGACAGGGCGCAAAAACGGCGTCGCTGTTGCTGGCGGACGTAGCCTTCTCAACGGGCATGTATGTACAGGGCTTTCCCGAGTACGGCCCCGAACGCATGGGAGCCCCCATCACGGCTTACAACAGGCTGGACAGCGCACCCATCCATGTGCATTCCAACATCTACAACCCCAACATCGTGGTAGTGGTTGACGAAACGCTGATAGGGCCGGTGGATGTAACGGCCGGCATCAAGGAAGGCGGCGCCATTATCGTCAACTCCACGCGCAGCCCCGAGGCGGTCAGGCAGGATATGGCCGGCTGCAACGCCGACCTGTATGTGATCGATGCGCGCGCCGTATCCGAGAAGTATATCGGGCGCAACCTGCCCAACACGCCGCTGCTTGCCGCGGCCGTCAAGGTAAGCGGCATCATGGATAAGGAAAGTTTCCTTGAGAACATGCGCGGTTCCTTTGCGCATAAGTTCGCTTCCAAGAAGGAAGTCATTGAAGGCAACATGAAGGCTATTGACGCCGCATGGGAGGAGGTCGTGAAGATATGAGCAAGGAAAACCTCATGGGTGGCATCAACGAGCGCTCTTCCTGGCGTGAAATGACGCCGGGCGCGTACGTATACGGCTCCGGTAATTCGGAGGATTTCATTACCGGCGCGTGGCGCACGGAAATCCCTGTGTGGGATGAGGCCAAGTGCAAGCAGTGCCTGCTTTGCTTTGTCGCCTGCCCGGACAGCTCCATTCCGGTTGAAAACAGCAAACGCAAGGACTTTGATTTTGACCACTGCAAGGGCTGCGGCGTATGTGTCGGCGCATGCCCGTTCCACGCAATCAGCATACATCCGGTCGGAGAGGAGGATAAAGCATGAGCATCAGGGAACGCCTTTCCGGCAACGAGGCGGCGGCATACGCCATTCGCCAGATAGACCCGGACGTTATTGCCGCATTCCCCATTACGCCGTCTACGGAGATTCCACAGTATATCTCCAGTTACAAGGCGGATGGAAAAATTACTACTGAATTTGTTACGGTGGAATCCGAGCACAGCGCTATGAGCGCTTGTATCGGCGCGGAAGCTGCCGGTATCCGCGCCATGACGGCGTCGAGTTCCTGCGGTCTTGCGCTGATGCACGAGATGCTGTATGTGGCGGCGTCTTCCCGCCTGCCCATCGTCCTCGCGGCAGTCAACCGCGCGCTGACCGGCCCCATCAACATCAACAACGACCATAGCGATACCATGGGCTCCCGCGACGCGGGCTGGATACAGCTTTACAGCGAGAACGCGCAGGAAGCCTATGACAACCTGCTTATGGCGCACCGCATTGCGGAGCATCCCGATGTGCTGCTCCCCCTCATGGTCTGCCAGGACGGCTTCATTACCAGCCACGCGGTTGAGAACATCACGCTGGAAGAGGATGCGTTTGTGAAGGAATTCATAGGCGAATACCATCCCGAGAAGTATCTGCTCAATCCCAAGGAAGCGGTTTCCATCGGCACGTACGGCGTCGCCAATATCTACATGGAGATCAAGCGCGCGCAGCACGAGGCCATGCGTAAAGCCAAAAAGGTCGTCGAGGATGTCAGCGCTGATTTCGCCAAAAAGACGGGCCGTTCATACGGACTGCTGGAGAGCTATAAAATGGACGACGCCGACTATGCGGTCATCGTCATGAGCTCTTCCGCCGGTACGGGCAAAACCGCCGTCGACGAGCTGCGCAAGCAGGGCAAAAAAGTGGGCCTTGTCAAACTGCGCTGCTATCGCCCCTTCCCTGCGGAGGAAATCGCGGCGGCCATAAAGGGCGTCAAGGCGCTGGGCATCATGGATAAAACGGACAGCTTCAACGGCTTCGGCGGCCCGCTGGGGTCGGATGTGCGCGCGGCGCTCTATGGCCATGCGGACGGCATACTGACGGCCAACTATATCTACGGTCTGGGCGGACGCGATGTGAAGGTCGACGACTTTTACGAGGTGTTCGCCGAGCTCGAAAGCGGCGACGCACCTAGCTGCCGGTATCTCGGCGTGCGGGAGTAGGAGGGAAAAGCAATGGCATATAATTTGAAAGAAGTGGCAAACCGCCCCGAACGCTTTGCGTCCGGCCACAGGATGTGCGCCGGCTGCGGCAGTCCTGTCGTGGTGCGCGGCGTGTTGCGCGCGCTGCACCCCGAGGATAAAGCGGTCATCACCTCCGCGACATGCTGCCTGGAGGTCTCCTCCTGCATGTATCCGTATACGTCGTGGAATGACTCGTGGATTCATACCGCGTTTGAAAACGCGGGCGCTACCTGCTCGGGCGTAGAGGCTGCCTATACGGCGCTCAAGAACAAGGGCAAGCTCGACGAAACATATAAGTTCATCGCGTTCGGCGGCGACGGCGGTACATACGACATAGGCTTCCAGTCTTTGTCTGGCGCTATGGAGCGTGGGCATGACATGGTATATGTCTGCTACGACAATGAAGCGTACATGAACACAGGCATACAGCGTTCCTCCTCTACGCCGCATTATGCGGATACCACCACGTCGGCCACTGGTTCGCAGAGTACCGGCAAGGTGCAGGTGAAGAAGGACCTGACCAAGATCATGGCGTACCATCATATTCCGTATGTGGCGCAGACCACGCTGATCGGAAATCTCCGCGATCTGCATGAGAAATCCGAAAAGGCCATCTATACAAAGGGTCCCGCTTTCCTCAATGTTATGGCGCCCTGCCCCCGCGGCTGGCGTTATGAGGGCAAAGACCTTCTGGCCGTTTGCAAAGCGGCGGTGGATACGTGCGTTTGGCCGCTGTTTGAGGTTATTGACGGCAAATGGATACTCAACTACGAACCCAAGACCAAACTGCCTGTCGAGGACTATCTCAAGCTGCAGGGCCGCTTCAAGCACCTGTTCAAGAAGGGCAATGAAGAACTGATTGCCAATGTCCAGGCGGATGTGGATGCACGCTGGAATGAGCTGCTCGCCCTTTGCGGTAAGTAGTAATCTGCCGGATTTAGTACAACAGGCTAATTCCTGGTGATCCTATATACGTTGGCGTTTCGCAAATTGCGACTGTTCCCTACCCCTGGGCACAATGCCAACCCCCA
>JAEWWD010000243.1 GCA_023396535.1 Bacillota bacterium | reverse complement strand
CGGAAAGCGCGCGAACGGAAGGCAATGATGCTTCCGGCGCAAATGTCCCCAGCCGGATATGTGTTTCCAATTGGGCAATGATTTGCTCGTAGATTGGAACCCTTGAAAACTTATCTATCTCAAGCATAGTTCTCCCTTCACAGCATTAGCCGTACTAGCACCGATAATACACTTAGTATAAAAGCAAGAAAGAAAAAAATCAAGCATTAGAATTGAAGTATTTACCAACTGCAAAACAGCTTCCGCAACAGGAGCAAGTCACCCGTTCCCTCCAACGAAAAAGCCGGCCTCCTGCGCGAAGGAAGCCGGCTTTTTCGTCACGGTCGGTTCATCCTATACTCTTTAGGTAGGCATCCACATCGAAGCCGTCCCTGTTTTTCGCACCGGGCGCAGTCTTTAGGACCACACGAGTGATCTTGTTGCACCGCGAGTTACATAATTGGAATAACTTTTTACCCGGCATTAATTAGCGCGAAATCAGCGCGCCCGTGGTCGAAAAATCGATGCGGTATCCTCTTGTTTACCCTCTACTCAAATCCCGAAGGCCGCCTTTGGGGCGCGATGAGGGAGAGAAACTTCACACACAGCTGATCAATATTTTCCCTGTGCATTCTCCTCTTTTAGCCTTTTCCAGGGCAAGCGGGAGTTCATCGAGCGGCATGATTTCTGAGATTAAGGAGGAAAGATCCCGGGATCGCGCAAGCTGAGTAAGCAGCTTCACGCCGTTTTCAAAATCCTGTTGCGAGTATAACCGGGAACCGATGAGCGTCATCTCCCGGAACGATACCTTCCCTATGGGGAATTCGTATGGCAGCGCGGAGAGACTCAGCGCCATCAATGTGCCGCCGGTACGGCATACGTCCGCCATCATCATGACGCCCGGCTTGGAACCGGATGCTTCAATGACGATATCAAAGCCGTCGCCGCCCGTCAGCTCTTTCGCGCGTTTAACGACGTCCTCATTTGCCGCGTTGATGACGCAAAACCCGAGCTCCTGCGCGTGCGCAAGCCGATCCGGATTGATTTCACTCACGGAGACGATATCCGCGCCCATTTCCCGCGCGCACAGGCCCACCACGCTGCCGATCGTACCCGCGCCTATGATGAGCACCTTATCGCCAGGCTGCACGCCTGCACGCTTGTTTACATGATACCCCACCGCAAAGGGCTCGCCCAGCGCCGCGATGGTATCCGGCAAATCGGCGGCCACATGCACCAGTTTTTCGGTACTTACCTTCGTATACTGTTCAAACCCGCCGTTAACGTGAATGCCCATGAGCTTCAGATTGTCGCAGACGTTGCCTATGCCCCGCCTGCAAGCGCCGCAGGTTCCGCATGTGATGACAGGGTTCATCAGTACCCGCTCACCCACGCAAAACTCGCCGGAATACCCGTCGGGCAGTTTTTCGATGGTGCCCAGAATCTCATGGCAGAGCACCACGGGCACTCGTGCCGTAGGGTGGTTGCCATTGTATACCGTCAGGTCTGATCCGCATATGCCGCCATATATGACTTTGATGAGCGCCTCGTCCGGACCGGGAACGGGCATTCCGATATCGGTCATGACCATGTCCTTCCAGTTTTGCAATACAGCCGCTTTCATATTCTCTCCTTATCTGGCCAGCCAGCCGCCGTCCACCGCGATGGTATATCCTTGCATGTAGGAGGACGCTTCGCAGGCAAGAAATACTGCCGCCCCGCCGATGTCCTCCGGCGTTCCCCACCTGTCGGCGGGAATACGCGCCAATAGTTCTTTGCTGCGGACGGGGTCGTTCCGAAGCTGCTCCGTATTGTCCGTTGCCATGTAGCCCGGCGCGATCGCGTTGACATTGACTCCGTACTTTGCCCATTCGCACGCCAACAGGCGCGTGAGGCCCATAACGCCGCTTTTGGAGGCGGTATATGCCGGCACGCGGATGCCGCCCTGAAAGGACAGCATGGAAGCGATGTTGATGATTTTCCCGCCGCTTCCCTGCGCGAGATACTGCCGGCACACGGCCTGGCTGAGAAAAAACAGGCTTTTGAGGTTGACGTTCATGATGTCGTCCCAGTCCCGCTCCAGATAATCCACGGAATCCGCGCGACGGATAATGCCGGCATTGTTGACGAGAATATCGATACGGCCGAATGCGGCAAGCGTCTTTTCCACGATATCCGCAATGGGCTGCTGGCTTATTAGATCCGCCTGGATATTCAGGAACCTGCGGTGAGCGGATTCCACTTTTCTGCGTGCGCCTTCGCATTCCCTGCGCGCCACGCCCGCGACGTCGGCGCCCGCCTCCGCCAGCGCGGCGGCGATGCCTTCCCCAAGTCCGGCGCTCGCGCCTGTTACGATGGCTACCTTGCCTTCCAGCTTGAATTTATCCAATATCATTGCATGTTCCTCCGTTAAAAAGCTCTGATACGTCTTTGTATCCGATTATCAATCGGCCTGCGCAGCGATATCCGTGATTTGCCGCGCGAGAGAGGTAATGGCTTCGCCTTGCCCTGAGGCAATAAGCTTTCTGTCGCACAAACTGCCGCCTATACCCGCGCCCACGCACCCGGCGTTAAGGAACTGCGGCAAGTTCTCCGCACCAATGCCGCCCGTCGCGATAAGGCCGACATGATTGATGGGCGAACGTATACTCTTCAGATAGGAAATACCCAGCGCCGCGGCGGGAAACAGCTTTACAAAATGCGCGCCCGCATCGTGAGCCATGAGTATTTCCGTAGGGGTCATGGCCCCGGGGATGGATACGAGCCCCAACTCCACAGTCCGTCTGATCACGTCCGCCGAAACGTTGGGGGACACGATGAACTCCGCGCCGTTTTCACAAACGATTTCCACCTGCCGCGGCGTCAGCACAGTGCCCGCCCCCACCGAAAGCCCTGGAAATCCGCTTTTGAGCATGGCGACTGCCCGGCCGGTCTTTTGCTCCGCATCCGGATCATTTTGATCGAACGTCACTTCCATCAGGCGTATTCCGCCCTTTACCAGCGCGTCCGCAAGCAGCAGTAGCTCATCCGAGTAAATTTTTCGGCATATGGCGATAACTTTATGGGCTTTGATCGCGGCGATGAGATCGTTAAGCATAGCCAACCCCCAAGCATATATTTATGGAATTGCATATCACTATGTGGAACACAATGAATTATATACATGCGAATTTGATATGTCAACTTCCATAAACGGTAAAAATTCTGATAAAAATTAAGCGGCAGGGTAAGCCTGCCGCTTATGATGCCGAGAATGAAATTAGTTTTTCGGCGTGGTATATCCCATACGCTGTGACAGATTGGCAGAGGCCTCCTGCATTTTTTCGAGCATGCTGGTGATATCGTTTACTTCAAACAGATCAGGCCCGGAGACGCTCATAGCCGCCATAACCTTGCGCGTATAGTCATAAATCGGCACCGCAAGGCAGTAGATTCCGGCCTCATGTTCCGCTCTGTCCACGGCGTATCCATTGACTCGCACCTGATCCACTTCTATCCCAAGCATTCTGACATCCGTGATCGTGTTGGGCGTATGCTGTTTGAGCGTCAGGGATTGAACCAGTGCGTTATATTCAGGCTTTTCCAGGGAAGACAGCAACACTTTCCCCAGCGCAGTACAATGTATGGGCTCGCGTTTGCCGATCTGGGAATACAGGCGCAGGCTGTTGAGCGGCTCAACCCGTTCAAGATACATGACCTCATTCGCTTCAAGCACGCCGAGATACGACGTGGCATTGAACATGCACGCGATACTGTGCATGATGGGCACGGCTTCTGTTTTCAGAACGATCTTATTGAGGTAAATGCTTGCAATTTCGACGAATTTATAGCCAAGCACATAAAAATCGGTGTCGGATTTCTTTTCCACATAATGTCTGCATGCGAAAGTATTCAATATACGGTGCACAGTGCTTTTCGGCAGCCCCGTTCTCTTGGATAATTCCGTAATGCTTAATCCCTGTTCCGAAGTGGAAAGCTGTTCCATGAGATCGAGAGCCCTGTCCATTACCTGTACGCGCGTTCCCTCCATGTATGAGTGCCGCCCTTTCGTGTATTATGCATGCCAAATGTCATGCCCAAAAGCCTATACAGCATCATTATAAGCATATTTTATGCGAATATACAAGCCGGAAAACTGCACGAAAGCCTTTTATTTTTCAATATATATCCTGCGTATGGATATCTCCTTTTTCAATGCCCGGGTATTAAATCTACGATCATCCTAAATACAAATTGGCTGTTGAAATCCATATATGGCAATGCTATAATGGCGTTATTGGAAAAGCATTTCACGATACGGAACAAACGGATCACCCTAACAAAACAACTTTGCCCTAAAAAAAATATGGAGGTCTTAAAGGATGATACGCAGATCCATTTCCTTCCTGTTCGCGGCACTCTTGATACTCGCTGCCGTCGCAGGATGCACCGCTCCCGCTGCCAACCCGCAGCCAAGCGCCGCGGCCGCCTCTGCAGCCCCCGCAGACCAGGGCACACAGGCCGGCGGAGAGAAGAAGGGCGAAACCCTTAAAATCGGCGTGGTTTGCCCTCTGTCCGGATCCGGCGCGATCGCCGGCAAGTACATCACCAACGGCATCAAGCTTATTGAAAACAAGCTGACGGCCGAAGGCGGCCTGCTGGTTGGCGACACCCGCTACCCCATTCAGTTCCTCTATGAAGACAACGAGGCCAAAGAAGATATCACCGCGAACGTTTATCAGAAACTGATCAACCAGGACGAAGTCATCGCCATTGTCGGCCCGGATATGTCCAAGTGCATACTGGCCGCAGGCCCCATCGCGCAGCAGGCCGGCTGCGCCGCCATCGGTACGTTCACCACCAACGAGGCCGTGACAAAGGTAGGCGACTATATCTTCCGCGCATGCTTTATAGACCCGTTCCAGGGCAAAGTCGCCGCTACGTTCGCCTGGGAAGAAGGCTACAAGACGGCGGGCGTGCTCTATAACAACGCGGACGCTTACAGCAAGGGCTTGTATGAAGCCTTTAAAGCCAGTTATGAAGCGCTTGGCGGCACGCTCGTGGAAGTGCAGGCGTACAGCGGCTCCGACATCAAGGATTACAACGTGCAGTTGACAAAAATCGCGGCCGCCAATCCGGAATGCCTCATACTCCCCAATATGTTCCTTGAAATTCCTCTGCAGGTGCAGCAGGCGCGCGCAATGGGCCTCAACGCGCCCATTATCGGCGGCGACTCCATGGACGCCCCCGAAGTAGCGCAGGTTGCCGGCGCCGAGAACATCAAGGGCACCGCCTATATCAGCGCCTTCTCTCCAGACAACCCGGATCCCGTCGCACAGGAATTCGTCAAGGCGTTCACCGACGCTTACGGCGATAAACCCAACTCCAACGCGGTGCTCGCATACGAAGCGACCATGATGGTGCTCGAAGGCATCAAGACCGCCAAGACCATCGACCGCGCCGGCGTACGCGACGCCATCGCCAGCATCAAGGATCTCCAGCTCCCTTCCGGCATCATCACTGTCGGAGAAGACCGCAATCCCATCAAGGGCGCGGCCGTGCTGCAGTACAATGATCAGGGCGTGGCTACGTTCCTGAAGAACGTCAATCCGTAATCGGTACCGCGATGATGACCTGCATGCCTGTTGGCGCAAGCCGGCAGGCATGCATACTTTACAGGCTGGAGGGATCATTTTGTCAACGTTCCTGCAACTGCTCATTTACGGTCTGCAACTGGGCAGCGTTTACGCTCTGCTGGCGCTCGGCTACACGATGGTGTACGGCATCGTCGGCATGATCAATTTTGCCCACGGCGATTTTCTTATGATCGGCGCGATGGGCACATTCTTCCTCGCTCAGGCGTTTAGTTCGTACACCATGGACGGCGCGTTTTCAGCGGTTATCGTCGGCGTGATCATACTTGCCGCCATGCTGGGTACGGGCGCCTTAGGCTCCGCGGTGGAGGCCATCGCATACAAGCCTCTGCGCAAGAAGCCGCGCATGATGGCGTTGATCACGGCGGTGGGCGTATCCATGTTCCTGCAGAATTTTCCGCGCGCTTTGCCGTTTATAGGCCCCGCCCCCCGCTCCTTTCCGGCATTGTTCCCGGTGACGCGGTATTCCGTCGGCGGCATACAAATTACATCCACGCAGATTATCATGATCGTGCTCTCCATCGTGTTCATGTTCGCGCTGGACCGTGTCGTCAGCAAAACCAAGATAGGAACCCAGATGCGCGCCGTCAGCATGGATAAGGACGCCGCGTCGCTCATGGGCATCAATACCAACCAGGTCATTTCCTTTACGTTTTTTATTGGCGCGGCGCTTGCCGCGGCGAGCGGCATATTCTATGCCAGCATATACCCCCAAGTGGACGTGTATATGGGAAGCTGGCTGGGAACAAAATCCTTTATCGCCGCGGTACTTGGCGGGATTGGCGATATCCGCGGTGCCATGCTGGGCGGTTTTATCATGGGCGTCACTGAAATACTCGCGACATCCATCAACTCCAATCTGGGATATGCCATCGGTTTTATCATTCTGATATTGATCCTGCTGTTCAAACCCGCCGGCCTCAGGGGCAGCGTGACAATCGAAAAGGTGTAGCCCATGAAATACATCATCAAGACGGCCAAGATGCTGCTGCCCATACTCTGTGTAATAGCGGGCTATGGCGCGCTGATGCTGCTCAGGCGGTACAAGATCGTCAACCCGTATATGATACAAATACTGATGTTCGCAGGGGTCAACATCATGATGACGGTCAGCCTGAACCTCGTAAACGGATTCACCGGGCAATTCTGCATCGGGCACGCGGGCTTCATGTCGCTGGGAGCGTACGGCTCGGCGATCGTGACCACACTGCTGTTCCCGGGCGTCGCTACCTCCCCTGACCTTAAAATACCGGCGTTTTTGACCGGCCTGTTTGTTGGAGGCGTTATCGCCGCAGTGGTGGGCTTATTGATCGGCTTGCCCACGCTCAAACTCAAGGGGGATTATCTCGCCATCGTTACGCTGGCTTTCGGTGAAATCGTACGCGCATTTCTGCGGCTTGTCGAGCCCATAGGCGCGGCGCGCGGCATGGTGGGCATACCCGCGTATACCAGCATTGAATGGGTGCTCGTGTTTGTGGTGCTTACGCTATTCGTGGCGCGCAGCTTTATCTATTCTCGATACGGCCGCGCCTGCATCGCCATACGCGACAACGAAATCGCGGCTGGCGCCATGGGCATCAACACCACGCGGTATAAGATCATATCCTTCTGCACCGCGGCGTTCATGGCCGGCATAGCCGGCGGGCTGTTCGCCCATGTGATGGGCTTCATACAGCCGGATACGTTCAGTTTCGTCAAATCCAGCGATTATTTGGTATATCTGTACGCGGGCGGCGTAGGGACGCTGACCGGCTCCATACTCGGCGCGCTGCTGCTGACGATTTTGCCCGAAGCGCTGCGCTTTCTCGCGAGCTGGCGCATCGTCATATACGCGGTGGTATTGATCTGCGTCATGCTGTACCGCTCCAACGGCCTGTGCGGCGGCAAGGAACTGGGGTTCCTGAAAATAAAGCGCGGCACCCTGTATGACGAACCATTCGGCAATCCCAAAGCAGTCAGCGAAGGAGGCGGCCGATGAACATACTTGAGGTAAAGGATCTTTCCATCGTATTCGGCGGCCTGGTTGCGGTGAGCAATTTTAACCTGACGGTAGGCGAAAATCAATTGATTGCCATCATTGGCCCCAACGGTGCGGGCAAGACGACGGTGTTCAACATGCTTACCGGCATCTACAAGCCTACCACGGGCTCCATACGGCTCGACGGCCGCGACATGGTCGGCCTGCATCCATACGAATACGCACAGATGGGCGTGGCCCGTACGTTCCAGAACATCCGCCTGTTTTCGGATGCGACGGTTGTGGACAACGTCAAAATGTCCTATACATTCCAAAGCAAACAGAAGTTATGGCAAAGTCTGCTGCGCACCCCCGCCATGCGCCGCGAGGAGCGCGAGATCGACGAGCGCGCCATGTATCTCCTCGATATGTTCCACCTTGCGGATAAAGCGGATCTCCTGGCGAAAAACCTGCCTTACGGCGCGCAAAGACGGCTTGAGATCGTGCGCGCGCTGATGCTTGAGCCGCGGCTGCTGCTGCTTGACGAGCCCGTTGCGGGCATGGTGACGACGGAGCTCGACGAGATGGCGTCGCTGGTACAGGAAGTACGCGCAAAATTCAATCTCTCAATCGTACTCATCGAGCACCATATGAATTTCGTGATGCCTCTTTCCGAAACCATCAAGGTGCTGGATTTCGGGCAGACAATAGCGGAAGGCAAGCCCGCGGATATTCAGAAGGACCCGCGTGTCATCGCCGCGTATTTGGGAGGAGGCTATCAACATGCCAATGCTTGAAGTAAAGGATCTGTTCGTCTCGTACGGCATGATCGAGGCGGTCAAGGGCGTGTCGTTTCATCTCAACGAAGGCGAAATCGTGACGCTTATAGGTTCCAACGGCGCAGGCAAATCCACCATATTGCGCACCATCTCCGGCCTAGAGCCCGCAAAATCGGGTTCCATCAAGCTGCTGGGGCAGGAGCTCACGCGGCAGCCCGCGCATAAAATCGTGGAAGCAGGCGTGGCGCACGTGCCGGAAGGCCGAAGGGTGTTCCCGCGGCTGACCGTGCAGGAAAACCTCCGGCTGGGCGCAAATCTGATTACGGACAAAGCCTTTATCAACCGGGAGCTTGAAAAAGTATTCGAAATATTCCCCCGCCTGAAGGAGCGCAGCCGTCAGATGGCGGGCACGCTTTCGGGCGGCGAACAGCAGATGCTGGCTTTGGGGCGCGCGCTGATGACCAACGGCAAGCTGCTTTTGCTCGACGAGCCCTCCATGGGGCTCGCACCCATCATCGTAGAGGATATTTTCCGCATCATCAAGCAGATCAACGAGGCGGGCACAAGTATTCTGCTCATCGAGCAGAACGCGTATCTCGCGCTCAACACCGCCTCGCGCGCATATGTGCTGGAGACGGGAATCATCACCATCAGCGGCGACGCGCAGGCGCTTTTGAACGACGACCGCGTGCGCGAGGCGTACCTCGGAACATGACGCCGAAAAAGCGTTCAGAACATACTGAAAGGTACTGTACACATGAATTTATCCAATTTGGCTATGACGCTTGGCGGCTCCGCCATCCGCGAAATGTTCAACGAAGCCCTGAAGATGAAGGATACCATCAGCTTCACGGTGGGCGAGCCCGATTTCGTTACCCCCCAGCCCATCATCGACGCCGCCTGCGACGCGTGGCAGAAGGGCCTGACGCACTATACTCCAAACAGAGGCATACAGGAGCTGCGCGAGGCCATCGCGCAGTATCACGGGAATGATCTGAGGCCTGATCCCGACCAGAATATCATGATTTCCTGCGGAGCGACGGAAGCCATACAGCTTGCTATGTTCACGCTGGTAAACCCGGGTGAGGAGGTCATACTGGTCACGCCCGCCTGGCCCAACTACTTCGGACAGGTCGGCATGTGCGGCGCCGTCGCGAAGGTCGTGCCGGCGTACGAGGAGAACGGTTTTATTCCCGACCCGGACGATATCCGCCGCGCCATCACCGACAAAACGAAGCTGATATTGCTGAACTCCCCCTCAAACCCCACCGGCGCGGTCATAGATCGCGGAACCTATCGCCGTATCGCCGAAATACTCATGGAAAAGCGGATCTACATTCTGGCGGATGAGATTTACAGCCGCCTGGTATATGCGGAGGAACCCTATACCAGCATCTGCGAATTTCCCGAGCTTCTCGACCGCGTGGTATACGTGAGCGGCTTCTCCAAAATGTTCGCCATGACGGGCTGGCGATTGGGGTACGCCATCAGCACTGGCCCCATCATCGCCAACATGACCAAATTGCACGAAAACGGCGCAAGCTGCCTGCCCGCGCCAAGCCAATTGGCCGCGGCCGCAGGATTGACCAAGTGCGACAGCGATATTGAACGCATGCGGGAAATCTATCGCAGGCGGCGCGACATGATCGTAAAAGAAATCAACGCGGCCGACGGCATGAGCTGTATCACACCGCAGGGTGCGTTCTACGCGTTTGCGAATATCAAAAATACAGGTAAAAAATCGCGGGATTTCTGCATGGACCTGCTACACAACACCGGCGTTGTGACAGTGCCGGGCTCCGGCTTTGGCGACGCAGGCGAAGGATACGTCCGGTTTACGTACGCCACCAGCGAGGAGAACATCCGCGAGGGTCTAAAACGCGTGCAAGACTATCTGAAGAAGGTGTGAAAAAACAATGACAGCGCAAATCAAGAAAAAGGTAGAGGCCATCGGCCTGATACCTGTAATCACCCTGCCGGATGTTTCGCAAAGCGAAGCGCTCGCGGATGCGCTCGTACAGGGCGGTATCCCCATCGCGGAAGTGACGTTCCGGGCCGAAGGCGCTGAGCAGGCCATCGCGCGCATCAGAAAGCATAACCCGCATATGCTCACAGGCGCGGGTACCGTGCTGACTATCGAACAGGCCGAAAGAGCCATGGGCGCGGGCGCGCAGTTCATCGTAGCCCCGGGTCTCAGCCCCCGCGTGGTGGAATATTGTCTCAAGCGGGAAACGCTTGTCATCCCCGGCATCAGCACGCCGAGCGAGCTGAGCCTTGCCCTGGAATACGGTCTCGACACCGTCAAGTTCTTCCCCGCCGAACAGAACGGGGGCGTTGCGGGCGTTATGGCCCTTGCCGGCCCGTTTCCCAACGTGCGGTTTGTGATAACGGGCGGCGTGAATAAGGATAACCTTGCGGGTTACCTCTCCTGCGACAAAGTCGCCGCCTGCGGCGGCACATTCATGGTGGGCGGCCATATTGTCAACCGCGAATGGGAGAAGTTAACCGCCTTATGCCGCGAATGCGTACGGATAGCGCACGGCTTCTCCATCGCCCATGTGGGCGTGAATACGGCGGACGAAGCGGAAGCGACCGCTGCGGCAAATCAGTTTGCCTCGCTGCTCGGTCTGCCTGCAAAGGCCGGCAACAGCTCCATATTCGTGGACACCGCCATAGAAGTCATGAAGACCACGTATCTGGGCGCACATGGGCATATCGCCATCAAGACGAATAGCCTCAGGCGCGCGATGGCTTATCTTGAAGAAACAGGCGTCGCCCTGCGTATGGATACGCTGAAAACCAATCAGAAAGGCGCGCCCGCCTCCGTTTATCTGGAGCGGGAAATTGCGGGGTTTGCCATGCACCTCTTACAAGCATGACGCAGGACAGCATAAGGAAGGGAATATCATGCACAGTGTATTGACATTTGGGGAAATCATGCTCAGGCTGGCTCCTCCCGACGGGCACCGGCTGCTGCAGACCAATCAGCTCGAAGCGACGTTTGGCGGCGGCGAAGCCAACGTGGCGGTATCGCTGGCCAATTACGGCGTACAGGCGGCATATCTGACCTGCCTGCCCAACAACCCGGTAGGACAGGCCGCTATCAACAGCCTGCGATATTTCGGCGTGGATACCAGCCGTATACTGCGCTGTGGGGATCGAATCGCCGTATACTATGTGGAAAAGGGCGCTTCACAGCGGCCTTCCAAGGTCATTTACGACAGAAAATATTCCGCTGTCAGCATGTCCAACCCGTCCGATTACGACTGGAACGTGCTGTTTGACGGCATTACCTGGTTTCATTTCACCGGCATCACGCCCGCGCTTGGGCCCAATCTGGCGCAAGCCTGCATGGAAGCCGTACAGACGGCCAAACACAAGGGCATACCCGTTAGCTGCGACCTGAATTACCGCAAAAACCTGTGGAGCAGCGAGGACGCGTATTTGACCATGTCCAAGCTGATGCCCTATGTGGATGTGTGTATCGCCAACGAGGAAGACGCCGAAAAAGTACTTGGCGTCAAGGCGGGTAATACGGACGTAAGCAACGGACGTCTGGAATACGACGGCTACCGCGAAGTTGCAAAAACGCTTTCTGAGCGCTACGGATTCAAAAAGACGGCCATCACGCTGCGCACTTCGTATTCGGCAGATAACAACAGATGGGCAGGCATGCTGTACGACGGCAATGACTGCTACTTCTCCAAAGAATACGACATCCACATCGTCGATCGCGTGGGAGGCGGGGATTCCTTTGGCGGCGCGCTCATATACGCGCTGCTGCAGGAGTATGGCTCTGAGGAGGCCATCGAGTTTGCCGTTGCCGCAAGCTGCCTGAAGCATTCCATACAGGGCGATTACAACCGCGTTACGGCGGACGAGGTGCGCGCCCTCATGAAGGGCGGTGGGTCCGGTCGCGTGGAACGCTAGTATAGTTTGCTTGCTCCTTGCTATTGATATTGCCTCCCGCGGCTTAGCCGCGAGAGGCTTTTTTACTGCAACTTATTCCTTAACAGGTATTTACCGCATCCCTTGTGCCATCAGGGAAACAAAGCATGCGGCTGCGCCAATTTTCCATTTCCGCGGGTAATACGCGGGCGCGGCCTATGGAGTCATATACGACGCCCGTATTCACAAACGCCTCGGGAGAATAACAGTTTCGTCCGTCAATGACGATGGGCCTTTTCATGGATTTCGCAAAACCGTCGGGGGCGAATTCTAAAACCTGTTTCCATTCCGTTAAAATAAAGCACAGGTGCGCATCCTCCAAGGCGTCCGGTATCGTACTGCAGCAGGCGATATGCGGATAGAGTTCTTTGATGCGTTTATACCCCGAAGGATCCCATACGCGGACGTCGGCTCCTTCCTGCAGCAAAATCGCGATATTCTGCAGCGAGGGCGCATCCCGAAGATCATCCGTTTCCGGTTTGAACGTCAGGCCCAGAATAGCTACCGTTAAACCGTCCAGCGATGGATAGTATTTGCGAGCCTTTTTGATCAGTTTCATCTTCTGATTTTCATTGACTTCAATAGCGGCCTTCACCGTCTTGATTTCATAATCATGATATTTCGCCAGCCAATGCAGCGCCTTGGTGTCCTTGGGGAAACAGGACCCGCCATAACCGATCCCCGCCCGCAGGAACTTCCCGCCGATACGCGGGTCCGTTCCCATTCCAAGCGCGACCGTCTCAACGTCCGCGTCCACAAGCTCGCACAGGTTGGCAATTTCGTTCATAAAGGAAATCTTTAGCGCCAGAAAATTGTTGGAGGCATACTTGATCATTTCTGCCGATTGCCGGTCGGTAACGATTATCTTTCCGCCGTAATTGGCGTAAATGTCAGAAAGCACTTCTTCGCCGCGCACGCTTTCCACGCCGATCACAACCCGGGGGCCATATAAAAAATCATGAACGGCGGTTCCCTGCGACAAGAATTCCGGATTGGAGGCGACCTCAACGGAAATACCCTTTCTCGCTTTTGAAAAAAACAGTCTGTCCAGCTTGCGATGCGTCCCAATGGGGATCGTGGATTTGAGCACGCAGATACAATCCTCATATACGCTTAGCGCAATCTGTTCGGCAGCCGCGAACACATATTTGAGGTTCGCATATCCGTCTTCCCGCTCAGGCGTTCCAACGCAAATGAATATGGCTTGGGCGCCCCTGCATGCTTCCTCATAATTGTCCGTATAGGAAAGCCTCTGCGCACAGCGGGTCATCAGTTCTTCCACATCTTTTTCGAATATCGTGGGCCGTCCTGATTTGAGTATGGAGAGCTTTTTTAGATCTATCTCCACACAGGTTACCGTATGTCCCCAATGCGCCAGACACACCGCCGTGACCAGCCCGACATACCCCGTTCCAATAACTGCGATTTTCATATTCGCTCCTGTTCAGCGCGCGGCGTAAATTTTCCTCGTCAGGAAACTGACCGGCAAAGGCGCCTGCTGCCGGACAACCGGAAAGGCGTTGCGAGCCGCCCGCTCATATTGCTGTCTTAATGCATCGAATATCGTGTTCCAGCTTTTGCTTTTTGCGGTTTCCATAGCGCCCCGGCGGATTTGTGCGCGAATACCGGGATCCAGCAGATCAAGCATGGCCTGTGACAGGCTCTCTGCGTCTCCATACCGGCATATCCTGGCGTTCTCATTCTGCACCGTATAATCCGTGACGCCTCCGGAATCGGTGCATATGACCGGAAGCCCGCTCGCCATAGCCTCCAGCAGTACGTTTCCGAATGTTTCGGTTCCGGACGGAAGCACGAACGCATCCGCGCTGGCGTAAATCTGCGCCAGCTCCAGGCCGCGCTTCTCTCCGGTTATAACGACGTTTGGAAGCTGAAGCTCTTCGATATCCTTCAAATACGGGCCGTTCCCGGTAATCCAGAACTGCACTCGGTCGCCATGCGTCTCGTTTATGCTGCAAATGCTGCGCATGAAAACGTCAAGCCCTTTTTCCACCGCAACCCTTCCGACATACAAAAATACCGTTTTGTTCCGGGCACCAAGCTTTTCCCTTAGCTCCGGCGAAAAATGGGAAGGATGAAACCGCGCAAGGTCAATCCCGCGAGACCATATACCCAGGTTTTGAAACCCCTTTTGTTGGAGCGTTTTGAGCGTATCGCGGGACGGACACAGAGTAACCGCCGAAAAGCTGTGGAACCATTTCATATATGCCCATAAGGCCTCGCTGTACTGCGTAAGATGATAATGTTCAAGGTATTGATCAAAATTGGTATGATAGGACATCACGATCGGAATCCCCAGTAAGCTCGCCGCGCGCAATCCCGATAAGCCGATGCCCGCTTCCGTTACGATATGCACAACGTCCGGAGAAAAAGCCTTGAGCAGGCCAATCGTTTTGTTCAGCGGTATATACGCAACCCTGCACGCCGGATAAATGGGAGGACAAATGCCTTTAAAACGTATCGCCGGCAAGTCTTCGCATGCAGCGGGCTCCTGCTCATACCCGGGAGCAAAAAAGACATGTTCCACCTGATTGGCAGTCAGATACCGGCTCAAATAGGACAACGTATTGGAAACTCCGTTGATCTGGGGATAGAACGTATCCGTAAAAAACGCAATCCGCAACTTCATTCTCCTTTCGTATCATACAGCCATACCGAACAGGACAGGGTTACTGCTGCATGGATGTGCGCTTGCTTCTGCCTTAACTATATTGCCGCTTCGTCATGAATACCGTCAGATGCAGGTAAAATCACTGTGAAATGATATGCAAATCAGGTTAATAGCCTTGGATGTGAAAAATACAAGAATTCGGCAAGGGCATATACTATCCAGTTTTCATTTCTTTTCAAACGCCGTTAAAATTGCAAAAAACTGCGCATATCCTTACATAAAAGGAGTGATATGTATGAGTATGCCCAAAGCGCAGGCGGCGCTCAATGGATCTGCGCAGTATCCGAACATCCGCGGCACCGTATCCTTCTATCCCGTAGACCACGGCACGCTTGTCATTACTGAGGTGACCGGTCTTCCCTTTACGCCCGGCGCGTGCAACGCAAGGATGTTCGCGCTGCACATCCACGAAGGCGGGCGCTGTACCGGCAACGCGCAGGACCCCTTCGCGGATACGGGCGATCATTACAACCCCGACGGCTGCAAGCACCCGCAGCACGCGGGAGACCTGCCGCCTTTGTTCGGCAACGACGGCTACGCCTGGGGGGCCGTCGTAACCGACCGTTTTAAAATTGACCAGGTCATCGGCCGCACCGTTATCATTCATACAGGTCCGGACGATTTCACCTCGCAGCCCTCCGGCAACGCCGGCGCAAAGATCGCCTGCGGCGTGATCCGATAAACGCAAACCGTTTGTTTATGCGTTTGCCTGGGCTGCACCGGTGCCGGAGCACCTCTTGGGATGCTCCGGCATGTATTTATCTAATTCAACGTTTGCATTTGCTCAAAGCCGTATAAGAAGTATCTCCTTCCATGTCCGGCCGCTGACATATCCGTGCGTTTTCTTTCATAAGCTTAACTAGCTTGTTCGAGGGGGTAGGGTGCATGCGCGGCAAACAGAGTACGGAGCGGACATGGGGACGGGCGTCCGACGCATATATAGAGGAGCGCGTACTGCAGGTGGCGGGATATATCGTGGAAAACGGCGCCACCGTACGGGATGCGGCAAAGGTGTTCCGGGTAAGCAAATCCACCGTACATAAGGACGTATCCGAGCGGCTGTGCGCCATTAACCCCACGCTTGCGCGCGAGGTACGGCAAGTGCTCGACATCAACAAGGCCGAGCGGCACATCCGCGGCGGGCAGGCAACCTGCCGCAAATACCGGGAACAGGGGGAGGCGCGCTGACACCCGTATGCCCCGCCGGCAGATATTGACGGCGCGCGTTAACACGCCGCTCCACACGGAGGGATTTTCACAACGTCCGCCCGCGAAGGCGGACGTTGCTTTTGCGGGCAATGCGCTCCAAGCGCGCAGTACCGCCTCCTCCCGTCGCAACGCGGGTAAAAGCACGCGCAGGTATAACGGACAAGCCATACCCCCGCAAGCGGCGCGCCTCCAACCAACAAATGCGCTATTTGATTGTTAGCCGTTGATACGATGCATCATTCATGTTACAATCTGCTCGGCCTTCAATATAATTATTGATATGAGCAAACGAAGCGGCTGCCATTTCTTGGAGGATCGCATCCTATTTAGCGCCGGGCATAGGTGATGTATGCAAAAAAAGCAGGCTATTATCCGTACGACCGTGTTTCTGATATTGGTACTTATCGTTCTCGTTCCCTTCACGCTGAGCACTTACATCGGGCAGGAAACACCTCAATTTCTTTCCGGGTATATAGATTTATCCGGCTTCAACTTTTCCGAGAAACTCGCTAAAATTCCCTACTCCAGCTTTCTATACTATCGCGGCGCTTTATATTTTCCTGAGGATTTTGAAACGAACCGCGTAAGGCAAACCCCGGAATCCCTCGTCGATGCAAAGGGCCGGTTCGATCCCGGGAATTTCGGAACTTATCGTATCACGCTGAAGCTGCCCGATGATATGATTTACGGGCTGAGCTCCTACAGCGCCATGTATTCGCAGCGCCTGTTTATAAACAACAAAGAATATCCGGCGTTCGGTTTGACGGGAAAAACCGGAGAATCATCCATACCCCAAACAGGCCACTATACGTTCTACTTTACACCCGGCTCGGGCAATACCGATATCCTAATACAATTCTCCAATTTCAGCCACTCGGATTATGGCGGCATTGTACCCGTGTTTGTAGGCTCGCAGGAAAATATCGCTTTGCGCGACGCCCGCTCGCAGCAGCGCATCCATCTGCTGGCAGGCTGCACGCTGACGGCTGCGATATTTTTTGCCGGCATGTTTCTGTACTTTTCCAGGCAGTACGTATTCCTGTGGTTCTCGCTGGCCTGCTTCGCCGTCACGCTTCGCATCCTCATCGTAAACGAGAAGACAATCATGCTGCTGTTCCCGGGCTTGCCCTGGAATATATCCATAGGCGGAGAGTATTTATCGCTTAT